>CAZZPB010000116.1:0-9062 GCA_964655905.1 uncultured Candidatus Peribacteria bacterium | reverse complement strand
TCACCAAAAGTAAAAAACCCGTTTTCCACAATAATTTATAAACGATTTATGCTTTATGTTGTTGCCACGCCAATTGGAAACCTTGAAGACATTACATTGCGGGCCATCCGGATTTTAAAAGAAGTTGATTATATAGCAGCTGAGGATACGCGCCATGTGCAAATTCTTTTGCGAAAGTATGACATCAAAAAGCCGACAATAAGTTTTCATGGCTGGAGTGAAGCAAAAAAACTGCATCAATTGTTGAACATTTTACAGGAAGAAAAAGATATTGCTCTCGTTTCTGATGCGGGAACGCCAGGTATTTCTGATCCTGGATACGTGCTGGTTAAGGCTGCCATTGAAAAAGGAATACGTGTGGTGCCCATACCCGGCCCTGCCGCGTTTTTAACGGCCTTATGCGCTTCCGGTTTGCCGACCCACCATTTTCTCTATCTCGGATTTTTACCGCTTAAAAAAGGGCGCCAGACTCTGCTGGAATCTTTTAAACATGAAGAAAGAACGATTGTTTTTTATGAATCGCCCCATCGCATCCAAAAAACGTTGATGGAATTAAACGAAAAAATACCGGATAAACGTATTGTCATCGGCCGCGAGCTGACCAAAATTTATGAAGAGTTTTTCCGCGGTACTGCCGCGGAAGCATCGGCACATTATCAAAACAAAGCGCCGCGTGGCGAATTTGTTGTTATGCTGGGCGGTTCGTAGGGAACCCCGCCCGGATCAATAGGCTGCGCAAAGACTTTTATCATTTAAATTAAAACTGCGGATTTCATGATCCACGCGGCTGGTGATGGTGCTTTGCAGAGTGATTTCCGGGGGCGTCCCTGAATATCCTTGTAGCACCGATTTAGAAGGCTTTACAGTAAGAATCACGGTTACGTGGGGTTGCTGCTGCATGTCGGATTCGGCAAAGGCTTTACGCGGATCCTCCAGTGGAGCAATATAAAAAGAAAGTGATTTTACATTTGTGCGATTCGGACTGATGGGAACAAAACCTTTATTGGGATAATCTTTTCCCAGTGTACTTTCTAATGAGCCCAAATTATAACAATCAAATCCCGATGAACAGCAAAGGTTATTGAAATCTCCACATGTCTTCCAGTTTTCCACAATACCGTCATTATCATCGTCTTTTCCGGTCAGACGCAAGAGCGACAGGGCATATTCATCGTCATTGATTAGTTTGCGGGCAAGCAGCGTTTTTTCCTTTCCCTGTGGGTTAATTAAATAAAGTTCATTTTGAGGTTTTAGTGAAGAATCACATGCAGTACCAAACTTTTTATCACAAAAAGAATCAGCATAATCTAAAGGATTGGAATATGGGTTGCCAAGGTAGGGATTCTGGCCTGTATTTATATCCAACGTGTCTTTTTTAATAACACAGTCAGGTGTTGCCGGAGTTGCACCATTATTACAGTAGGCGCCAAAACCTCCAGGCTTTGGGCCTCCTCCTGTGCCGGGATTATAAAAACGCGACGCATAACAGCCATAACGGGTGCCATAAGAATTTGTCTTCGCTAAAGCCTTATTGTAATATTCCTCATAATCAACGGTATTTTGCCTTATTTCACGCGCAATGCGCTGCATCATAAAACGCGTGTCTTCGTAAATGGCGTTTTCGAGGGCCACTCTGCGCTGCGTGCGTATCACACTGACAAAAACAGTTATCCCAATCAGGCCGACAATGGTAAAAATGGAAGTCGCAAGCAATACTTCAGTGAGTGTAAAACTTGCGCGTTTTTTTTGAAAATTAAATATCATTGAAAATTTTAATTTGAAATTTGACATTCGGATTTTAATTCGTCATTTGACATTCGGATTTACTACGTATCTTTCCCTTTTTGATAATTGGCAAGAGTTTCATGAAGATTGATTTCATGTTTTTTGCCTTGAAAAAGCCATTGAATGGTTGATGTAATATCCATTTTAGCCGCACCATTAGTGACTGTTATCATGCGGTAAAAATTTGTTGACGTTATATCTACTCCTGTCCCTGACGTTTGTACATAAACATTTTGACCGGACCGTTTTTCAAGTTTGAGCTGAAAGACATTATTATCCGTTGAACTATCTAAATTTAACACTTTTCCATCTTGGATCGCTAAAATCCACTCATAAACTTTATTTAAACTGACAGTATAATTTCCATCCTGAATAGTCTTTGATGTGTCACAGCTTGTTGCTGCTGGAGCTGGAGATATATTCCAGCATTTTTCCTTATCAAAACTGAATCGCAGCCAATTGTTATCGCGAATATTGCGCATAGCTTCCAGTCCTTCCACAGCCAAATTCAACGCAATAAGATTATCGCGGCTGAAGCTGTTGGACTGAATGGAAGTTACAATGAGCGAAGTGGCCACGCTTGATCCGAGCGCAACGACAAAAACGGCAATTATGACTTCTATCAATGATTCTGCCGTTTTTTTATACAACTTCTGAAACATATTTTTTATTAAAATATTTATTTATGACAATCTATAGGTTCCGGATTACCGGAAAGAACGTGAATTGAAAAGCAACGTTTTCTATTGATGAGCGGGGTGGATTGTTCTATGCCGATTATCAGGGAAGATGATACCGGAGGAGGATCAAATGTAATATCTGCAAAAATTGGAGAATAAAAAATACTCAAATTTTTGTCAGCCGGTAATGAAAGTTTTATGCCAGCCGGTAATTCAAATTTTTCAATAAGTATGTCACAACCATCTTTAGGTTCTCCCTTTGCATCATATTTTTTTTCTAAACATGTTGCGGTAGGCAATATTTGATGATTATCCGCAAAAAGAATAACACTGTCCTTAAGGGCTCTATCGTCATTATGCTCAAAATAAATTCCATAATTTGCCGGCGTTACAAAATCTGCCGTAGAACTGTTTTTGTTAAAATCCGTATAATCCTGAAATGCCTTGCCGCTTATGGCCAGGCTGCGGGCAAAACGCACCATATCCAGAACTTTTTCCGCAGCGTTGTTAAAAGCAAACTGCGTGGATGTAGAAATAAATGACTGTATTGCCGCTGAAAAAAGAAAAACGGTAAATCCAAGCACTATCAGAATTTCAATCAGCGTATAGCCATTTTTTTGCATATTTTTTTTATCCATATACATATTTTTTTAATTTATCACCAGACTTACCAGTTTTCCAGGCACGTAAATTTCTTTTATCACTTTCTTGCCTTCCAGATGTCGCGCGACATTTTTTTCTATCTTCGCGGCGGATAAAATAGCTTCTTTGAGAGTCTCACGAGGAACTTCAATTTGCCCACGGAGTTTTCCGTTGATCTGTATGGGCAGAATCATGACATTTTCCTGTATTTCTTTTGGATCATACACCGGCCAGGTTGCGTCAAAAATACTGAATTTTTGTCCCAATTCTTCCCACATTTGCTCAGCCAGATGGGGCGCAAGTGGTGCAATCAATTTTACAACAATGCAAAGATTTTTTTGATCAATTCCGGTTTTTTGGACAGTATTCACAAATTCCATCAGGGCCGCGATTGCCGTGTTAAAATGAAATTTTTCAATGTCTTCCGTTACTTTCTTGATGGTGCGGTGAAGCAGCTTTTGCAAAACAACGGCATCCTTAACGGTATATTCTGATTTTACCATTAAATAAAAACGTTCCACAAAACGGGCTATTCCAGAAATTCCCTGATCATGCCAGTCGCCGCCTTCAGTAAAAGGCCCCATAAACATCAGGTACATGCGGAAAATATCGCTGCCGTATTTTTCAACAAACGCATCGGGACTGACGACATTGCCTTTTGATTTGCTCATTTTGGCGCCATTTTTTGTGATTAGACCCTGATGCACAAGTTTTCTGAATGGTTCCGCGTATGTATCATTCATCAATACTTTGTGTATAAAACGGGCATACAGAAGGTGCATACATGCATGTTCCGGTCCCCCAATATACATATCTACGGGCATCCATTTTTTATTTATGGTCGCGCTGAAAGGGTTTTTTGTATTTTTAGGATCCAAATAGCGCAAAAAGTACCAGCTGCTGTCTACAAAAGTATCCATCGTATCAACTTCCCGTTCCGCCTGACCATTGCATTTGGGACATTTAGTTTGCACAAAATCCGGGACGCCGGCCAGTGGAGATTTGCCTTTCGGCAGATAATCAATATTTTTTTCAGGCAATAAAACCGGCAAATCTTCTTCTTTTACCGGAATATCGCCACATTTTTTGCAGTGAACGATTGGAATTGGTGCCCCCCAGTAGCGCTGGCGTGAAATTAACCAATCTCGCAGACGATACACTATCACGCGTTTACCCCATTTTTTTTCCTCCAAAAAGTCCATGATTTTTTTAGTCGCAGCATGAATATCCAATCCATCTAAAAAATCGCTATTGATCATTGTTCCAGATTTTTCCTGAACCTGTTCCGGACGCTCGATTTGTGAGGTATCGCCGTCAGGTCCAACAACGACCCTGATGATCTCAAGTTTCATGGCTTTTGCGAATTCAAAATCGCGCAAATCATGTCCCGGCACGCCCACCACGTTACCCGTGCCAACCGTGGCTAAAACGAAATCACCTACATAAACAGGCATTTTTCTTCCATTTAAATTGTTTATGGCATAGAGGCCCGTAAACATTCCGGTTTTTTTTCTTCCATCGGCAACGCGTTCCAATTCAGTTTTTTGGCTTGTTAGTTCAATATAAGAAATAACATCCGTTTTATTGGGAAAAAGGTGGAGATTTTTAGAAGTAAATTCGCTGTCTGGAGCGATTACAATGAATGTCGCTCCAAAATTCGTATCGGGCCTGGTAGTAAAAACCGCAATTTTTTTCTTAAGACCTTCTATGTCATATTCAATGTTGATGCCCTCTTTTCGCCCAATCCAGTTCTTCTGCATCAAAATAGTTTTTTCCGGCCATTCCAGATTTTCATGACGTAAAAGATCTTCCGCGTAAGACGTTATTTTGAAAAACCACTGGGTTAAATTTTTTTGGGTAACTTTTGTATCGCACCTTTCGCATGTACCGTCCTGTACCTGCTCATTTGCCAGCACAGTCTGACACTGCGGACACCAGTTGACGGGCGCCTCTTTTTTATACGCAAGCCCTTTTTTATACATCTGCAAAAATATCCATTGTGTCCAGCGGTAATAATCTGGATGGCTTGTTACAACTTCTTTTGACCAGTCGTACATTGTACCCATGGCACGAAGCTGATGCCGCATGTATTCAATGTTTTTTTCCGTTGTTGAATGTGGCGGGGCTCCGGTTTTAATGGCGTAATTTTCGGCCGGCAGCCCAAAACTGTCAAATCCAATGGGTTCAAACACATTGTGACCATTCATGCGCATATAACGGCCCCAGGAATCCGCCGGAGCAAAATTGTACCAATGTCCGATATGAAGTTTATCCCCTGAAGGATAAGGAAACATCACCAGGTTGTAATATTTTGGATGTTTTTTATCCTTCAGATCTGTCTTGTAAAGCTCGATTTTTTCCCAGCGTTTTTGCCATTTTTCCTCAATTTCGCCGGCATTGTAAACTGGCATATATTTAATGTATTACGTCATCTCCGCGAAAGCATGTCATCTCCGCGAAAGCGGAGAAACTGCTACAGATGCTATCAAAATTGACAAATAATAGCGAGCTGCGCGAGCGAGAGGGGGAGGCTCCAATCCGGCTCAGCCGGTTGGAGGGGGCGATGCAAGCCCCTACAAAAGAAGCGTTTTTGCCACTTCATAAAAACTCAGGATCATAAAAGTCAAATAGCCCAGGCTAAAAATGAAAAGCCGCTTGAATATCGCCCAAAAATTGGGTTTAAAACCAATATGTGGTTGTTTTTCGCGTTCAAATTTAAGTTGAACGACCTCTACGCCATAACTTAAAACAATTGCCAAAATGAGATAAACAACGATGTACCGGTTAGCAAATGCATTCTTTGCAATTTGTTCTCCAAAGAAAGTAAAACGATTGATGAAAAATGATGCCGCCAGTAAAACAATTACGTGCAGGCCCTGATCAATGAAAAAAGATTTTACATAATCATGATTTTTTTTCTCCCAGGAAATTTTTTTTTGATCTATCGCAAAATGTAGAAGAGCTACAGCAAAAAACGTGGTGATAACAGGCAAATTCCATGTAAATGGTAAAAAAATTGCCGCATACGTGAAAAAATGTATGGCGGCATGAAAAAACACCCCTTTCCAGCTTTTATTTTTCAATATTATTATTTTGTCTGTCTGAAGGACAAAATCTCCCAAAAGATGTCCAAGCAAAAAATAAAGAAATAACATAAAAATTCATTTTACGAATTACGAATTACGAGTTACGAGTTACGAATTACCCATCTCCTTTCAGATTAATTTTCAGTCTTTTGAGAAACTCGCTGCTGATTCTGCCGGCCATATTTGGATTTGAAGCTATGAGCCCGGTAAAATCCTCTTTTTTTAAAACAAAAATCTCACTTTCCGTCATTGTCTGGGCAGTGGCATTCCTGGGTTTTTCTGAAATAATAGCCATTTCTCCAAAAACATCATTGTCGGAAATAAGGGCGATTTCTTTATCCTCATCGGACGTGGCGCCACCATGGTAAATGCGCACCATGCCATGTTTTATGATATAAACGGCGCTGCCCGGATCATTTTCGCGAAAAAGAACGTAATGCGCGGGGTAATATTCCAGCGTGATGTGTTTCACGATTTCCTTGTGGTCATCTTCGTTCAGCTCTTCCAATAAAGGAATCTTTTTCAAGATGGGAAGAATGGAACTGGTATCTGTAGATTGAGCCATACATTAGACCCCGCCTTGGCGTGGTTAAGAAATTACAGCGACCAAAGGGAGCAACCACATATGAATTGTCCCTGTCGAACTACTGTTATTGTAACATATTTTTCAAAAAAACAAAATATCTCGGTACGCAGGCTCAAAAACGCCAAATTATTGACATAAAAGTATAAATATTCTATAATTTAGTGAAGTTCTTGAATCATATCATTTTACTTACCCAAAAATAGAGATGTTGAAGTATTTGAACCAAAACAAACATGTCATCCTCATAGCAGTCGCTCTTTTCGTAGTTTCGGTGTCAACATTGCTTTTCTTTTTAGGCGCCAATCCTGAAGTACAGAAACATGAAGTAAAAGCAGATTTTCTTGAAGGTATAAACGTGAAGTCTCTTCAGGAAGATGAGAGTCATTATAGAAAACTGACCAACAATCTGGAAGATCCAATCCTTGTTTTGGCTCTTGACGGCAGTATAGAATTTGTCAGCCGGGACGTTGAATCCAAATGGAGTTATGTCAAAAAGGATATTGTACATCAAAGCTTTTTTGTACTTCTACATCCTGACGATCTTCCTGATTTTCTTGGTGTATTTGGAAAAGTCCTGCAAACCGAACAACCGGTCAATACAATCGGGCCTTATCGTATTCGCGCCAAAAATGGAGAATATCGCATGATTATTGGTCTTGCGGCTCCATTAATTGAAAAAGGAAAAGTACAGAAAATTGTTATTGCCGCAAAAGACATTACCAGTGAACTTTCAGAAAAAAGCGATGAGGGTAATACAAAAAAGCAGAACAATCATCTTAAAAAAAATAGGGAAAAATCGCGACCCGCCAATCCAAAAGGCAAACCAATTCGCGATGAAAAGCAGCCCGTTGATGGGAGAATTATTGCGGATAAATAATATGAAACCATGCGTTGCTCAATTATAACTTATTCTTCACGAACAATTGCTGCCAAATTTCAATTTGACAAAGTTGCAAAATGTTGACACAGTTAGGGTGGTTTTATTCCCATTTCCATAATTTTAAAACTTTATGCCACCAATAGGCCGCGAAAGACGTGGCGAACATTCAAAAGCTGAAGAAATAAGTGGTGTGGTGCGACGCTCCGCACGTGAGGGTGTTCCAATTACTGAGCTTCCACTGAGACCAGGTCATACCGATGTAGATACTTTACGTGCTAGTGCTCAAAAGAAATTCTTGCATTAGCGGGTTACACCAAGGAGCAAGCAGCAGCAGAATTACATCCTGCAGAAGCCAAAGCAGCAAAAGCTGAACTTTCACCTGAACAGGTTGCAACATTTCTGCGCAATTTCAAAGCTCGTTTTGATGTTACGACTTACCTGCATGAAGGCGTAGAATTTACGGACGTAGAAAAAGCTTTACGCAATGATCCAGGTGCTATGCGTGCATTCGCAGAACTTGATGCAAATGGCCATGACACTAATGTCTTTGGTGAGGACACTGAAAGCTTTGAGATCGGTACATGTTCTTTGGATGCGGCAACTGGTCACAGGAACATTGTTTACGATAAAGCAGCTAAAGACTTGTTGGGTAAAGATGAAGAATGCAATGGCAACGCAGTTGATATTGCTGCATTGATCGGTGTTGATTTGATGGATGAAGAACAGGTTAAAAGCCTCATAGAGAAATTGAAGAAAAACAAACAAATATTGAACTGGAATAGTTGGGATCACATTAAAACTGATCCAGCTACTAAAAAATGTAGGCGTTCGCTCTATGTGGCCGGCGATGGCGTGCGCGAGGCCGGTGCGCGCGATTACGATGATAATGGCGCGTTCCGTGCCGTGCGAAGGGTCTATAAACTTTGTACAGATTTCAACCAGCCTCCAAGCATTCTGCCGATCTCATCAAAATTTGCCTGTAGCTGGAAGATTTTTGTTTCATTGGTTAGGGCAAGTTCCAACATCAATCTCAGCTTTAAAGTTGAGACTTCCAATTTGCTGCTGGCCTTAATCAGGTAAGCGGCCTTTAAAGTTTTTGGAGCGTTTTTCGCCATGACCAAAGTTTCCAAACAGTCTAAGATTGAGTTTTCAAGGCTTAGGCCAAGCGTGAAGCGTCTGCGCTTCTCCAGTTTGTTGTTGAGGTCTATAATCGCTTTGTAGGCATCATAAGTTTTATTGATGATAGGCAATGAATCCATAGATTTGAGTTTAAAAAATATTTGGAAAAGCTGGCGTGAGTTCAGAAAGGGCAAACGTGCGGGTCTTGAAATGCACACCTTTCAGTATCATCTTGAAAAAAATCTTCCAGCTACAGTGGCCTCCTTAAAAAGCACGGCAACAAA
>CAZZPB010000115.1:0-4782 GCA_964655905.1 uncultured Candidatus Peribacteria bacterium | reverse complement strand
CAATTTATAAAAACGGGGAATATGGTGATACCGTTGCCAGTGTAAGGCTGTATAACAAGATTGATAAAAAAAAATGGGAGGAATGTAAAAATTGTTATGATGGCGGACCAGATAGTATTAAAATTTCTATATACCGAAATCCAAAAAAATTATCTACTGAAGATTGGCTTATAGAAAATAACAATACGTTGCACATTGAAACCTCTTATTCAGATTTCAAAGATATTATTGGAATGAAAACTCTTTTAGTTGATGGTAAAAATGCAATAAAATATATTGCGCCTGGCCTGGGTACTGAAGACATAGTAGCGTTCTCAAGCAATAATGATTTAATCTATATGATAAGCGCTTATTATCTGGATGATAACGCGCCAATAAGGAATGATTTGCTGCATATAGTGTATTCGTTCTCATTTGTAGAGCCTTCACTTAAATTGGTGGAATAAACCCGTCTTTTTTTACCGCATGTTACGTTTTTTCTCTTCAATTATTTTCGGAGCTGTTATCGGCATTTTTTCATTTTTTCTTACGTTTCATTTTTATTTTGTGAACGTTTTTGCGGATAAAAAACAAATTTCTTCCTTTGCGATCAATAGTGCCGCTTTAATTCCCGAAGTTATAAATCAGCAGCTTCCTTTTGTGCAGGAGGAAAAATTGGCGCCAAGTCCTTTAAACGGCTTGCCAATTGCGAAAGAACGTGCGGCATTGCCGGTTATTGCGGTGATGGTGGAAAATTTGCCGCCTGCCCGTCCGCAGAGCGGCTTAAGCAGGGCTGATGTTATTTATGAAACACTTGCTGAAGGGGGCATTACCCGCTTTATGGCTCTTTTTCAGAGTCAGGAAGCGGATGTTGTCGGGCCGGTGCGCAGCGCGCGAACATATTTTGCTGAAATTGTCCGTGAATATGATGCATGGTATGCCCATGTTGGCGGTAATGCGGACGCGCTGCGTTTTATTTTTCAAAATAAATTGCATAACTTGGACCAGTTTTTTTCTCCGCAACCATACTGGCGGGATCCCGTTCGCCGTAAAAAAGGTCTGGAACACAGCATGTACACAAATACGGAGGATCTTCGAAAAATTGTCGCTGGTTCTTTTTTCGATACTTTTGAGCCGTGGCATTTTCTTCCAATAGAAGGTCAAAAAATAGAGCAAAATCCCGAGCATAATGCCGTTGAAATCAATTTTTCCTATCCGGTTTTTAAAGTGCGCTGGGATTACGATCCTGTTACTGAAAACTATACGCGCTCTCTTGGGAGTATTCCTCATCAGGATGCTCAAAATGATGAAGTGCTGAAGGCGAAAAATATAATTGCCCAATATGTAAAAATGACTCTTGTGTCGCACCCGCCGCATGGTGATGAAGGAGCCTTGAATATGCAGCTCATTGGTGCAGGGGATGGCGGCGGTATGCTTTTTCGGAACGGTAAAAGTTTTCCATTGACATGGCGCAAGGCGGCAAGCGGCAAAAGAACTTATTATTATGATGAAAATGGTGAAGAAATTCTGTTAACTCCCGGTGTTATTTGGGTTGAATTGGTACGGAATGCATCGCAGGTGCAAATAATTAAGAAATAATTTAGAAAACGTTCATTTCCCGCCTGCGCGGGAATGACAGACGGAATTAATTTATTTGTACTTCATATTAGCGCAAGCTGATTGTCACCCCCGCGAAAGCGGGGGTAAAAGGCGAAGACAGAATGAATCGAGAAATAATGGCTTATAGATAAGGAGAAAACTAATTTTCTCTTAAAATTACACATAGGCCTGAGATTTGCGCTGGGCGTTTTTCTTGACAGTTTATATATTTATGTAATACTTTACTCCATTATTATCTTTGTACTGTATGAAAAAGGCATCCAAAAGCCATAAATCTCTCCTGATTCGCAGGGTTGCCGTAAAAGACGCGCGGCAATTTTATGATCTGAAACTCAAAAGCATTCAGACGGACCCGGAAGTTTTTTTAGCTACGATGGAAGAAATGGAAAATAAAACAATGCCGGAAATTCTGGCTTGGATTAAACATGATTACATCTTTGGCGCGTTTGTTAGGAAAAAATTGATTGGCACAATTCATCTTATTGAACAAAAACCTGAGAAATTTAAACACATTGGTATTGTAGGTGGTCTTTATGTGAATCCAGATTATCGTGGACAGGGTATTGGCCGGAAGCTTACAGAAAAATTGCTTTCTTATGCGAAAAAAAAGTTTTATTCCCTGCAACTCAAAGTGGTCCCGACTGATATTGCGGCCATCAAACTCTATGAATCATTTGGATTTTTTTGCTGGGCCAAAGAAAAAAACGCTCTTTATCATAAGGGAAAATATGGTCATCAGCTTCATTACATGCTTGTTCTGTAAACTTTTTTCATATATTCAGATTGCTCATGTTCAAGTCATCCAAAATTTGCTTGATGATTTTGGGATGCAAGATTTTCGAGCCGTGAAAGGGCACAGTGACCCGAACTCCTGTTTTGTTGCGATAGATCATGTGACTGCCGCTCTGACGTACTAAAACAAAATCTTTATTTTCTAAAAGTTTTATTATGTGTTTCGCTGTGAGCCGAGGTAGTTTTGACATTTCAATCAAGTTACAAACTCAGTTCAAGAGAAGTTACATTAATGCTTTCTGGTTTTTTCCAGCTTTCTTTCTGTTTTTTACGATCTTCTATGTGAAGGTGTATGGCATCTTTGATATTTTCCAATGCTTCTTCGTACGTTTCGCCTTGACTATAGCAACCTTGAAGCTGCGGACAGTAGACATAATAGCCGTCAGTATCCTTTTCAATAATTATGGTAAAGAGATATTTTATGTTCATAGAATCAATTTTTAATAGGTTTAAATCGATTTTACTCTTTATTTTGTTTTTTTAAAATAGCTTTTAGGAATTTAAAATGCTAAGAGTGGCTGTCTACTAAGTAAAGACTGATTATTAAGTCAAATTATTCTTAACTGTAAACTGGTAGCGCCAAGGGGAATTGAACCCCTGTTATCGGATTGAAAATCCGGTGTCCTAACCATTAGACGATGGCGCCTGATTATCTAAAAAAGTATAACGGTTCAAGTTCCAAAGTCAATTTGAGGGAATGTGGTGCGGCAACAAATATTTAGCTGTGTCCGCTTCTATTGCATGCAATAATAAAAAGTTTTAAAATTTCCCGCAGAAGTTTTTATTTATAATTTTATTTTCCAAACAAAAATATATGGAATATTTAACGCTCATCGGAACGGTGACAATAATTCATTTATTAGGCCTGATCAGCCCCGGTCCTGACTTTATCATGTGTGTTCGCAACTCACTTGCATATTCCCGTAGGACTGGCATTTGGACAGCAATAGGTTTTGGCGGCGGCATCGCGGTCCATATTTTCTACTCATTGGCAGGTCTGGCTTTGGTTATTTCCAAGTCCATATTGCTATTTAATTCCATTAAGCTTCTAGGGGCCGGTTATTTGATCTACATTGGCCTGAAATCTTTTTTCTCAAAATCTTCAAAAATTGATCTTGGCGAACAACAAAAAAAGGCAGACATCTCACGTTTATCAGCGCTAAAAATTGGTTTTTTAACAAATATACTTAACCCGAAAGCAACTCTTTTCTTTTTGAGTTTGTTCACACTGGTCATATCTCCAAATACGCCATCTCCAGTTATGGCTATTATGAGCGCGATCATGGTGGTGAACACCATTTTATGGTTTTCACTTGTTGCAACTTTCCTTACGCAAAAAAGAATCCGCTCAATTTTTGAAAAGTTTCAGGGTGTATTTAACAAAACATTGGGTGGATTGCTGATCGCGTTAGGAGTGAAGGTTGCCTTGACCCAGAAATAAATGCGTAGTTGCTGATGCGTAATTTGGTTTCCTGGTCAAACATCCGCCAATGGTTGTTTTTAGTTTCATTTCATTGAGGGAGGGGCTTAATTGAGCATAATAGCCTTATTTAAGCTATTTAAGGTCACCGTTTACATTCCCTTGCAAATGTAAACAGTAATTGATAAACTGTTGTCATCTAGCATAATATGTAAACGATTCAAGATATGAAGATAGGAAGCATGCAAAACCAGCCACAGGGATACAAAGCTTTTGTTTTAAGCCATTTTCCTCCAAGTGAAGGGTTTGTTTTTTCGTCAAAAATTATTCAGAAAGCGTCAACTGCCACGCTTCTTTTAGGTAAACTTGGTGGTATTACTCAATTATTGCCTGATTTGGATTTTTTCCTCTTCATGTACATTCGCAAAGATGCCACGTCTTCCAGTCAAATAGAAGGCACAAAGGCTACCATGATTGATGCTATTGAGGCTGAATCAAAGACTTCTGAAAAATTGCCAGACGATGTTGATGATATTTTGCATTATATTCATGCACTCAACTATGGTCTTGAAAGATTAAAGGATTTTCCCGTAAGCCTACGTTTTATTAAGGAAATTCATAAAGAACTGATGAAAGATGCTCGCTCCAGCCATTTTTCTGACCCTGGAAATTTTCGAAAAAGTCAAAATTGGATTGGCGGCACAACGCCTAATAATGCACACTTTGTGCCGCCACCTCCACGTGAAATGGAGAATGCGTTAGGAGATTTGGAGAAATTTTTACATTTAAAAGACGATTTATTGCCCATTTTGAAGGCAGGTATTATCCATGCCCATTTTGAGACAATACATCCTTTCCTCGATGGTAATGGTCGTACTGGACGCATTTTGATCACACTTTTTATGTGGCTTCAAAATTTGTTGGATCGTCCTGTACTCTTTTTGTCGACCTATTTCAAAAAGCACCAGAAA
>CAZZPB010000114.1:0-6193 GCA_964655905.1 uncultured Candidatus Peribacteria bacterium | reverse complement strand
ACATTAGTGTAATTCATTTGATATAGCTGCGCGGCCTTACCAAAAGAATCAAGGGCAATGGGAAATGAAATGTTTTTTGAAGAAATAAAATTCTGGACGTCGCTTTCACTTTCTTGCAAATTGATACCTATAACTTCAACGCGATCTTTGTATGATTGATAGTAGCTGTTCAATTTTGGCATAGCCCTACGGCAATTCGGACACCATGATGCCCAAAAATCAAGAATAACAGGCTTTTTACCTCGATAATCTGAAAGTTGAATCATGCCGCCGCCAAGTTTTGGTAAGGAAAAATCGGGCGCAAAATTAGCTATATTTTGACTGTTTAGTTCAGAATTTTTTGATGGAGATTTTTCCCGAACTTGAACTGTGTTTGTCGCCGTATCGGAAGATACAATGCCGTTATTTCCCTTTGATGATAGTGCAAATGAGGCAGTGGCAACGCCAATAACAATGAGAACTGGAATTAAGATTTTTTTCATGAGATGGGAGCGCGGCGAGCGCTTATTAAAAAATAAGAAATTTAGAGATAATCAAGCAGTTTTTCGTAGTTCGCAAAGTCAAATAATCGGTAGAAAAATCCAATCCATGCGGACAGTTGATTTGTGAGCAGAACAAAGCCGAGAAAAATGAGAAATATTCCTCCGATAATAGAAATAATATTGAGATATTTGCTGATTTTTTTAATATATTTGGAAGCACTGCTAATACCAAGGGCCACCAGTAAAAATGGAATCGCGAGGCCTAACGAAAAAATACCAAGCATGGCTGCTCCTTGCCATACCGTAGTGGATGCTGAAGCAAGGAGCAAAATGGAACCAAGAATTGGTCCAACGCATGGCGTCCATCCAAAAGCAAATGTTGCTCCAAAAATTAAAGAACTTAATGGATGCCCCGGCGTTAAAAATTTACCTATTGATATACGTTTTTCGCCCTCCAAAAATTTGAAAAACGGCAATTTAAAGAGTCCAATCATGTAGAGTCCGAAAAACATAACGATAATTCCTCCTGAACGTGCAAGCCAGACACGATAGGGCGCAAGAGCGGAGCCGCCTAACCCAGCCAGGGTTCCAAGAATAATAAACACTGCACTAAAACCTAAAATAAAGAAAATTCCATTGAGGAAGATTTTGGAACGGGCATTTTTTAATTGCCGCGGATCTTGTATTTCCTTCAATGAAACTCCGCTTATAAATCCAAGATAGCCAGGGACTAACGGCAACGTACAAGGTGCCAGAAATGTAAGAATACCGGCAAAAAAAGATGGGATAATCAGGCTTGTATCCATTATTTAGGTATCATTTTAATAAGTGTTTGTATGACAGGATCCTTATTATTAAGCGCATAACAAACCATCTGCCCCATTCTTTTTTTTGCTACCACGCCGGTTAGTTCCAAAACTTTCAGTTGTTGTGAAGCGGCTGATACTGAAATCTTGCAAATGTTCGCGACATCCGTTACGCACACTTCGTGCTGCAGTAGTAGAAGCTGAAAAATAAAAAAACGGCACGGATCGCCAAGCGCGTTAAAAATTACAGGAAGTCTTTTATTATGATTTTTCCGGAGTAGAATGCTAATTTTTTTTATTTGCGTCTCTGACAACATGTAGTATACTGATTAAGTAATTAATTAACTTCTTAAAGATTACAGTTTCCCACAATCTATGTCAACAAAAATCATATTGATCATCGTAGCAGCCATTCTGATAAATACCACTGCGCTTTCAGGGTGCGTCGTCTCAACACCAAAAACTTCGGTACCAGAAACGTCGGTTAAAAATGAAATTCTTCCTGAAAAAATTCTTTCGGGCGGACCCCCGAAAGATGGAATACCTTCTATAGATAATCCGAAATTTGAACCAATAGAAAGAGCAGAAATTTATTTGAAAGATAATGATCTCGGCATAGCTGTTTCTTTTAATGGCATATCACGTTTTTATCCAAACCGTATTTTAGTCTGGCATGAAATAGTAAATGATATTGTTGGTAAACAGCCGACCTTGGTTACGTATTGCCCTTTATGTGGCACGGGAATCGTCTTTGAGCCTCTGGTAAAAGGAAAACGTACGGAATTTGGAACTTCCGGAAAACTCTATAATTCAAATCTCGTCATGTACGACCGACAAACTGATTCCTATTGGTCGCAAATTTTGGGAGAAGCGATTACAGGTGAGATGAAAGGCGTGAAATTAAAACTGCTTCAGTATGACAACATTGGGTGGAAAGACTGGAAGTCATCTTTTCCAAATGGCGAAGTGCTTTCACGTGAGACAGGGTTTTCCAGAGATTACAGAGAAAATCCATATGGAGACTATGATGCAACGGATAAAATTTTATTTCCGGTAGATAAATCAAATCAACGCTATCACTCCAAAGCTCCACTTTTTGGTCTAGAAATAAATAGGAAATATCGGGCGTATCCTATTGAAGAGCTTAAAAATACGGCTGACACTTTTATTGATGATTTTGCCGGAATAAAAATTCAAGTCCAATTTAATAAGGAAAATAAAACAATTCGGTTTACGAATCTAGAAAGTGGGGAAATCATTATTCCCGTGTATGGATTTTGGTTTTCCTGGTATGCGGTGCATCCCGAGACGGAGGTATATTCTGACCGTCCAGATGTCAAAAAATCCCCTCCAACTTCAGCATCTTCTTTGGAGGAAAAACCTGCCGTTGGTTTTCTCGCGCCAGATTTTACCTTGAAAGACTATAATGGCCGCGACGTTCGTCTATCTAATTTTCGCGGCCAAAAAGCAGTGATGCTCAATTTTTGGGCGGGATGGTGTCCTTTTTGTTTGGCTGAAATGCCCGCGATGGCAGTCGTAGAAGAAAAGTTCAGGGGAAGTTTGGAAGTGATTGCAGTCAATAGGGCGCAAAAAAAAGAGGACGCCAAAAATTTTACCGATGCTCTCAATTTAAGTGACGAATATACAATTCTTCTAAATCCAAAAGATGATCTATTCGGTCGTTATGGTGGTTTTGCCATGCCGTCAACCTTTTTTATCGATAAAGAAGGTGTTATCCGCGATGTCCATTTTGGACCGCTTGATTCAAAGCAAATGAAGGAAAAAATTACCTCAAAACTTGGTTTATAAATTTTATTTTTTAACCTTTTTCTTCCATGAAGACAATTACTATCTACTCAACTCCGACGTGCGGATTTTGTAAAATACTCAAAGCATTTTTACAATCGCAAAGCATCCTCTATACTGACCATAATGTAGCAGATGATGAAAATGCACTTTACAAAATGCAAGAGCTCGTTCCGGGTAATATGAGTGTTCCCGTTATAGTTTTTAATAGAGGGGAAAAAGATCAAGAAATACAAGTTGGATATGACCAGGAAAAAGTCAAAAAAGCGCTGGGGCTTTTGTAAAATTTAAATTGATAAGCTTTTTGGTTTTGCCTTTGAGATTGTAATCATATAATGAAGCTCATCTTTAAGATTACTTTTAATATCAAATTTTCTTGCTAACGTATTCCAGTGGTTTGGCATGGGCAATGTGTCAAAAAATGCTGCGAAGGTTATTATTGGCTTACAGATTTACTTTCAGCAGGCACATCTACTTCACGGTTGTATTTACCTTGAGTTTACCACTTCAAATGCAGTGCCCGGCACAGTTTTTAATTGATTCAGGTCATCATCGTTCCAATGCGTGTCGGTGTCGCCACTGATGAACCAGTTACTGCCGTTATCTGCCAGGATTAAGCCGTATTTTTTGAGCGTCTCCAGAATTATCCGCGATTGGCCGGTGAATCCGGAAATGTCATAGCTTATTTTGAGGCGGAAACGTAATCCCATTGGAGGCGCATTTACATTAGTGGTGCTTCCAGCTTGGTGGGTGGCTGGATGGATGTATGCTTTTTGGCTTTTACTCAATGTGAAACGCAGGGCATGGTTGATTGAACCTGTCGTAACTTCACTATATTTTGCCAGGCCTGCAAAAATCGGCAAACCTGCTGCGTCCGCAGAAGTCCACGTTTCCGGACGAAGTGCATTGGAAGTCAGGTCAAAAATGGCACCACTACCTGCCTGCCATCCCGAGCCGATATACTTCGCATTAAATAATTCGTACAATTTGCAATTGTCCTTATCTGCAACAAGAACATGTTGATCACTGCCATTTTCAATTGGCGCATTTTGTGGAATGGGGTATGGGCCTGGATCGCTTTCATCAGAATAATCTACAAATGTAATTGGCACTTTGGACTGGCCACCAGTGACTAAAACATAAGGGATTCCGTATTGCCCATTGCCACCAAAGTCCGCGTGCAGGAATTGGTTGCCACCAAGTCCGCTGATGTATGAAATATAATTTGCTGAATTTGAATTGAGCGGGTCACCGGAAATGTCTCGATTCCATGAATTGTCAGCGGGAAAAACCGTGCATGTTGCGCTTAGCCGTGGAACGCTGCCCATGCTTGTCGTGCCTGAATGTTCATTTAATTGATCATAGGTAAGTGAATTTTTTGTGGTGATGGCTGCTTTGACACGATAAATCATTTCGGCCATTTCGCCCCTTGTGATTTTGGCGTCGAAGCTGGAAATGGTTGTTGGAATCGCTTTCATTTCCGCCAGTTTATTAACATATGGTTTGTACCAGATGGCATCTGCATAAACCGTGTAGCCAAAAGAATTCACAATTATTTTAGTGGCTTCAACAAAAGAAATATTTTTGGCCTGCTTAAAAGTCCCATCAAGATAACCAGAAATGATTTTTTTCTCCACTGCTTTGCGCAGATAAGGAATGTACCAGGCTCCTGCTTCGGCATCCATAAAAGAAATGCCGGAGAGCGAATAAATATCATAGTCGGAAGAATCTTTTGAAGAGTTGTAATTTAGCGCGGCGCCTACCGTAATTTTTGTGAATTCCGCGCGATTGATCTGATGGTCGGGTTTAAACGTGCCGTCTTTGTAGCCGCTGACAATATTGTTTGATTGTAAATAATTAATGGCATTGTAATTTGGATGAGAGGCAGTTACATCCGGGAAACTGGCAAAGACAATTTGGGCTGAAGCCAAAATTGCAATCAAGGCTGCACCAAGGATTTTGCGCAAACTTTTTTCATTTGGATAACCTAGAATCTTGGTGAGAAGTGCGTAAATCATATTAGGGCAAGTTTATAGGAGATTGATTTTGATATCAACGCGACGAAAGGTCACCAAACTAGAAAAGCTTTCTCTTTGGACAACTGAAAGAGTTGGAACGATGGGATTCTTCTTCATCGTGTTTGGCTGGACGATATTTTGGCTTGGATGGAATCTCCTTCAATAAATTTCCTTGAGATAGCATTTTTCGCAATATACTATTTCCCCGCCGCAGCGGGGCCCCCCTCTTTCTGGCGCGTAGGTTGTTTGAATGTCAGTTGCGCATTTTGCGCACTTTCTTGGCCACAGTTTGCGCGGATTGATCAATGCCTTTCTTGCATAATGCCTACAATCCGGGCATAGGCGTGGCAGCGGCAGAGAGTGTTTTCTATAAAATTCAAGTTCTTGTGGAATGATTTTGTAGAGTTTTTGATCTTTTGCGCATTCAATGAGCCAGTTTAAGACTTCATTGTCTGTTTCCCAAATACTTTCAGGCAATTTTGATGAAGAAATACTGACGGTTCCATCAACTTTAGGGCGTATGTAGTTATTCCAATTAAAACCCTGTTTTTCCGCTTCAGCTTTTGTAAGCGGAAAGTACGAAGTGGCTACCGTGTCGTTATATCCAAATGGGCTTAATTTGACTGAAAAAAATTCGCCCCATTCGTGTGTTTTCTGCATGTGTTCAATAATACGTGAAACTATTTTTTCATATTCTTCCTGCGAATATTGTTTATTGAGAATGCAATATTTCTTTCGTTTTAAGCCAACGCATCCAAAAAGATGTTCGCTGTTTAAACAATAGTCGCTGTACATAATATCTGAACTATACTGGCATTTAGTCGAAAACTTGACGTTATTTGCAACGTAGACCGCCATGCATTCATATGCAAAATTCGTATCTACTCCGGTATTGAAACAATCGTAGCTGTTATTGACCATTGCATCCCAAATATATTTTGCATTTTCGGATTGAATTACGTCAAAACATTCTGTGCAGTTTTTTGAGTATCCAATGTGGTCGCCCATGCAATTTTCGGAATTTTGAATATTTAGATTTTTGTGCGGAACGGTCAATCGTAATTCTTTTAATTTTTTCTTT
>CAZZPB010000113.1:0-3330 GCA_964655905.1 uncultured Candidatus Peribacteria bacterium | reverse complement strand
AAATGTCAATTCAAGATTGGGACTGAAAATTCCTGTTTGATATTAAAAATTAAAACATTTGACCTTTGTTTGAAATTTGATATTCGGATTTTGAAATTTATGCCACATATTATTTATTCAAAGTCATTTGCGTATGATCCGATTCGTCATGGTTGCTTTTCTGAAATCATTTTCGCAAAAATACAAAACTATTGCAATTAAACAAAAAAAATCATATACTTACAGTAGCATTATTATTTAATACTAACCGCATGTCTTCTCAGTTGCTTCAAATAAAAATAGAGCCAACCCTTAAGCAGAAATTACAACGGATCGCTATATCAAAGGGCTTGAATATAACAAGTTATATCAAAATGACCATGATAGATGCAGTCGCAAAGGATGCCGATTGGACTTTGACAGAAAATGGCTTCACTGTGCGTGAAGAGCGCAGACTTTTAAAATCTGTCGCGGAGGGAGAAAAAGAATATAAAAAGGGCAAATTAAAAAAGTTCGGTTCAATGAGAGATGCCATAAACAGCCTGGACGAATGAAAATTATTTACACAACGCGTTTTCGAAGATCATATAAAAGACTTGCAGCCAAAAATGATCAATTGAAAAAGATCATAAAAGAAAGGCTTTTGATATTCGAACAGAATGCTCAAATTCAATCGCTCAAAAACCACGCTCTTCATGGTAAAATGAAGGGATATTGGGCTTTTTCAGCAGGTTATGACCTGCGTATTATTTACCGCAAAGAGAAAAATAATTGCGTTCTTTTTGACATAGGAACACACGATGATATTTACAATTAAGTATGCGTAGGGAAGCCCGCCATGGCGGGCTTCCCTACGCATACAATTCCTTATTCATTTTGATCACCGCGGCGCGCGCGGCATCCGCATAGTGGGGACGAGTCGCGACCCGTCCGTTTTCAGTGTACACGCCAGCGTCCTTCCAGGCGTACGTGATAGCGCGGGAAGAGCTAATGATAGCGCCCAAACCATCGCTGTTAAAACACTTCCGGACGTCTTTGGCGGTAGCGCCCTGCACGCCGTAGCCCGGCACCAGAAAAATATTATGCGGCATCAGCCTGCGTAATTTCGCGGCCTGCGCGGGAAAAGTGGCGCCCACGACGGCTCCAACAAAAGAATATCCGCTTGCTGAAAGAAAATCCGCGCCCCAGGATTTCAGATATTGCGCCATAATTTCATACATGGCATGACCATCGGACATTTTCAAATCCTGCAAATCACCGGAAGAAGGATTTGAGGTCTTTACCAGAACAAAAATCCCCTTTCCAAATTTTTGAGCCTCATCAATAAATGGCTTAATGCCATCATATCCCAAATAAGGGGACACCGTCACCGCGTCCGCATCAAAAGAAAATACCGGATCACTTCCAAATACTTCCACTTTGCCCAAAAAAGTCCTGGCGTAAGCCTCAGCAGTGGAACCAATATCGCCGCGCTTTACATCGGCAATTGTGAGTAATCCTTTTTTACGGGCGTATGCAAGCGTCTCTTCGTAGGCGCGCACCCCTTCATGGCCGTACTGTTCATAAAAGGCAATTTGCGGCTTTACAACGGGAACCAGATCAAAAATGGCATCAATAATTCCTTTATTGAATTCCAAAATGACTTCCGCGGCCGCCGTGAAGGCATTTTTATGGACGGCAGAATTTTTCTTTTTGATAAAATCCGGAATTTGTTCCAAACGCGGATCCAGCCCCACGCATACAACTGAATGTTTTTTTTTGATGGCCGCGTTGAGACGGTCTGCAAAATGCAATGGCTTCATCATGGGAAATTATACAGCAACATCTGCAGCTTGGCTAAAATTTCATATAAATTTTTCTGGGACACCTTTTCCTTAAAACGAACTTTGCGTGAATGCCAATCAAAATTTTTTATGTGATCAGAAAGGACAGCGCCTTTCGTTTTCAAATAATTATCAAGAATAACTTCAAAGGGATAGTTCTTGATTTTGGAAGTAATCGGACAAAAAATTGCCAATCCGACTTTTGCATTATAAGCCTTTGGAGATAGAACAACGGCAGGCCGCTGGCCACACTGCTCTCTACCAGATTGCGGACTAAAATCAATCAAAACAATATCTCCCCTTTCTGGAATATATTTTTTCACCATACTTCTTTACCCTTAACAAATCCCATGTCAGTTTCTCCATGAATATTATCAGGAGTAACCCTGTCAAGAAGATCTTTCAGCGTTAAATTTGGCTTATATAAAACAATTTTACTATCTACAATATTCATCTCAATCTCCGTTCCATCAACGATTCCTGCCTCTTTTGCAAAAAGCTGCGGAATTCTCACACCAATACTGTTCCCCCATTGCCTGGCATTGATTCTCATAATTGTTTGCATAAGATAAATCTTTAATAATTATACAAAGTATATACATGAAAGTAAAGATCGGAATGACAAAAATCAAAATACCAGACGAAAATGAAATATTTCTAAATTTTTTCTTAAATAAAAATTGCTTTACAGTCTGATTTTTCCTACAATTATAAAGTATTAAGCCTTATTCATGTGGCAAATTCTTCTTTACTACAAATACGTTCCCATACGGCTGCCGGAAAAATTCGCGTACGAGCACTTAAAATTGTGTAAAAAACTCGGCCTGAAAGGGCGGATTATTGTTGCCAAAGAAGGCATTAATGGGACCGTCGGCGGGACTAAAAAAGCCGCCGACAGCTATATGAAAATTATGCGCAAGGATAAGCGTTTTGCCGATATGCAATTCAAAATAAGCAGCGGGCTGCCCGGAACCTTTAAAAAAATATTTGTCCGCGCGCGGCCGGAATTGGTGACTTTGGCTTTGGATAAAGAAAAAATAGACCCCCGCCGGGGTCGGGGCGGCGCCTATGTCAAACCTGAAGAGCTAAAGCGCATGTATGATAACAATGAAGATTTTGTGATTGTTGATATGCGTAACAGCTACGAGAGCGCCATTGGGAAATTTCAAAATGCCGTGACCATGAATATGACTGTCTTTAAGGAGCTTCCAAAAGCCATTTCGGAACTTGAGCCATATAAAAATAAAAAAATTGTTACATATTGCACCGGTGGCATTAGATGCGAAAAAGCCTCCGCATTCCTCAAAAAAAGAGGTTTTAAGGATGTACATCAATTGGAAGGAGGGGTGGTAAAATATGGTGAACAATTTCCGGATGATTACTGGGAGGGCAAGCTTTTTGTTTTCGATGAGCGCATGGCAATCCCCATAAATACACCAAAAAACCGTAAAATCATCGCCGAGTGCCTGCATTGCGGGGCAAAGTGGGACGACTACGTCAATTGCGCCAATGTGAAATGCAATAAACT
>CAZZPB010000112.1:0-14363 GCA_964655905.1 uncultured Candidatus Peribacteria bacterium | reverse complement strand
ATTATTTTATGAATGGAAACCCCATGTGCTTAAGTAATTGAAATCCATCTTCATCGTTTTTAGCAGTTGTGACAATGGTAATTTCCAGGCCGTGAATTTTACTGATGTCATCAGGACCGATCTCCGGAAACACGGTATTTTCTTTGATGGCAACGGTATAATTTCCTTTTCCATCAAAACTTTTTTTGGAAATTCCGCGAAAATCCCGCACGCGCGGAAACACTACATTTATCAGCTTGTTTAAAAAATCGTACATTCTCTTGCCGCGGATTGTGACATATATCCCTACTGGCTGGTTGATTTTTAATTTAAAATTGGATATTGCTTTTTTTGCCCTGGAAATTACCGGTTTTTGTCCTGAAATAGATGTCAAACTGTTTGTGACATGCGAAAAATCTTTTCCTTCGCCGCTTATTTTACCAATGCCAGTGTTGATTTTAATTTTGCTGATCCGCGGAACCGCCCATATATTCCCTTTGCGCAGTTCTTTTTGAAGCGCCGGCATCATTACAGTTTTGAATGTTTCTTTAAGGCTTTTCATTGGTTTTCAGTAGAAAGAAAATAATTTGTTGTAACGGTTTTGTAATTGTTTTGTAGGGAACGCAGCTCTGCGTTCCCTACAAAACAATTACAAAACCGCTCCTTTTTCCGCAATGGTTTGATCCAGATTTTGCCCGCACTTTTTACAAATCCGCTCTTTTTTCCCGTTTTCAAGAATTTTATAACCGGCCCGTGTGGCTTTTGAACAACTTTGACAGATAACTGCAACATTGGAAACATCAATGGGGGCTTCGAAGTGAATTTTTTCACCGGGTCCGGCGGTTGTTTTCTTCACATGCTTCGTCCGCATATTGATTTTTTCCACGACAATCCGATGATGCTTTGTTATCACTCTGGACACTTTGCCATTTTTGCCCTTATCTTTGCCGCTTATTACCAGTACCTTATCGTTAAGTTTAATTTTCATGATAAATTAAAATATTTATAAAACTTCCGGTGCCAGGCTTATAATTTTCTGAAAACCTTTTTCACGAAGTTCCCTTGCTATGGGGCCAAAAACGCGTGTTCCCTTTGGTTCGTTGTCTTTGCCTACAATCACAATGGCGTTTTCATCAAAACGGATGTATGTTCCATCTTTACGTTTTGTTTCTTTGGTTGTTCTCACGACGACACCCCTTTCGACGCTGTGCGCCTTTACTGTTCCGCGCGGCGCCGCCTGCTTAATTGTGACAATCACAACATCGCCGACGCCTCCATAGCGGCGTCTTGTACCGCCAAGCACCTTGATGCATTGAGCCAATTTGGCCCCGGTGTTGTCCGCTATTTGTAACATGCTGCGTAATTGAATCATACTTCGGCTTTTGTTATGGTTTCTTTGGCCTGTAGCGGTTCGACCACTGTCCAACGTTTAAGTTTGCTCAAGGGTCTCGTTTCATAGATCGTCACAATATCCCCTGCTTTAAACTTGTTTTCGGGATCATCAACATAATATTTTTTTGACACACGATAGCGCTTTTTATATTTTTTATGAACCTTGTAACTATGTATTGTCACAACGCGTGTTTTGTTCATTTTATCGCTGGTGATAAGGCCTTTTTTTGTTCGCATGCGGTAGATTTAAAATATTATTTGCTTTTTGAATGTGGCTGTTTTTCTTTCGCGATGGTCTGCAATTGCGCTATATATTTTTTTAAATTTTTGATGACATGGCTCGCCTTCGATTGACCGCCTTTCAGATTAAATTTTTCCCTTAAAAGCTCATGTTGAACGTTAATAACCTCCTGTAAAAGTTCTTTGAGCTCCATTTGGCGAATTTCCTGCTTTGTGAACATATATTATTTTGTTGTAACAAATCTGCATTTAACTGGAAGTTTCTGGGACGCAAGCCGCATGGCTTCTTTGGCTATTAATATGTCTACGCCATCCATTTCAAACAAAACCGTTCCGGCGCGGATGTCCGCCACATATTTTTCGACAGTGCCTTTGCCGCTTCCCATAGGCACTTCTGCCGCTTTTTGTGTCACCGGTTTGTGTGGGAAAATACGAATCCAGATTTTTCCTCCGCGCTTTATAAAATGAGTCATTGCCCGTCTGGCGGCTTCAATTTGCCGTCCCGATATTTCGCCGCCTTCAATGGCTTTGAGTCCAAAAGCGCCAAATGCCGTTCTGGTTCCGGATGTTGCTTTTCCAAACGTGTTGCCCCTTAGACGGTGCGATTTGCGGTATTTAATTTTTTTCGGAGCAAACATTATGAATAATTATTAATTGTTAATTACCATTGAGCTGGTTTTTTTGAAGATATCTCCCTTATAAATCCAGACTTTGATGCCGATGGTCCCATACGTCGTTTTTGCCTGAACGTGCGCGTAATCAATATCAGCCCGCAAAGTGTGAAGCGGTATTTTCCCCTGGGAAAAAAATTCCGAACGGGCTATTTCAACGCCATTTAAACGTCCAGAAAAAAACATTTTAATCCCCAGGGCGCCGCTTTCCATGGCTTTGTCGATAGCCATTTTGGCTGCTCTTCGATAGGAAATTCTTTTTTCGACCTGTTGGGCTATACTATCAGCTAAAAGCTTTGCGTCAAGAGTTGGTTTTTTAATTTCTTTGATATTCAGGCTGAATTGTTCTTGAAATTTCTTTGTAAGTTCATCGCGCAGGGTGTCAATACTTGCTCCCTGTCGTCCTATGATGATTCCAGGCTTGGCTGAATGAATATAAATATTGATTTTGCCGGATGTCCGATGAATTTCAATTTTTGACACTGCGGCATCTGCAAGCCGTAATTCAATAAGTTTTCGGATTGCTATATCTTGATGGAGCAGCTTTGCGTAACCGCGTTTGCTGGCAAACCATTTGGAATCCCAGGTTTTGATTATATCCATCCGAAAGATGATTGGATTGACTTTTTGCCCCATAATTATGGTGGTTATTGATTAGGGGGATCGGTCGCGACCGTTCCCTAGGAATTTTTTTCAGGAATTGATGGTTTTTTTCGTTTGGCCCGGGATGTTTTCTTTTCAGGTGGAGTTTCGGATTTTGGCTCTTCTTTCGTTTTTTTCGGTTCAATCTTTTCCATAACGCCCAATAATACTTTGACATGCGCCGTTCGTTTGAGAATTGGATGCGTACGGCCCCTTGAGACCGGAACGCTGCGCTTTAACGTTGACCCTTCCGTGACAACAATTTCTTTGATAAAAAGAGAATTTTTATTCTGTTTATAATTGTTTTCAGCGTTTGCCACAGCGCTTTTTACTATTTTTCCAAGGATTTTGGCACCCTTTTTTGGAGTAAATTTAAGTATGCTTATTGCTGTCGCGACATCTTTATTTCGAACCAGTCCTGCAATCAGGTTGATTTTTTTCGATGTGATGCGTAATGATCGTCCGATAGCGTGCATGTTTTGGATATGAATTAATAATTGATTTGACGGTTTTGTAACGGTTTTGTAGGGAACGCAGATCTGCGTTCCCTACAAAACCGTTATTTTGCCTTTCCTGCGGCAGCAGGCGCGGAAGGCGCCGCAGCGCCGGCTGGAGCTGCGCCACCTGTGGTAGGCGCGCCCGCACCTGTACCAGGTGTACCTTCAGCTTTGGCCAGTTTTCCGCCGTGTCCTTTGAATTTTCGTGTCGGAGAAAATTCTCCAAGACGGTGTCCAACCATATTTTCCGTTATAAAAACAGGAATATGCTGTTTTCCGTTATGTACGGCAATTGTGTGGCCGACAAAGTCGGGGGAAATTTCAGAAGCGCGCGCCCAACTTTTAATCACCCTTTTCATTCCATTTTTATTGAGCGCATCAATTTTTTTTGATAATTTCGCGTCAACGTAAGGCCCTTTTTTTGTACTTCTTCCCATATTTTGTCAGTTAAAAATTATGTTGGTGATGGGAACGGTTCAAAACCATTCCTTACAAAATCATTCCGTATCTCAGGCAGCGCTTTTATCATTTCTGCGTCTTAAAATCAACGCGTCGCTGTATTTTCTTTTGCGCGTTTTAAAGCCAAGCGCGGGTTTACCCCATGGGGTTTTTGGCCCAGGCATACCGATAGGTTGATTGCCTTCACCGCCGCCATGAGGATGATCTATTGGGTTCATGGCTTTTCCACGTACTTCCGGTCTACGGCCCATCCAGCGTTTGCGGCCCGCTTTTCCAAGTTTTATATTGCTGTGATCAATATTACTGACAACGCCAATGCTTGCATAACAATTTTTGTTGATTATCCGCACTTCTCCGGATGGTAATTGCACCTGGGCGTAAGCGCCTTCAACTGCTACAAGATGTGCTTTAGAGCCCGCCGATCTTACAATTTGGCCTCCACGTCCCAGATCAAGTTCAATATTATAAATTTCATAACCAATAGGAATATTTTTGAGCATCAGACGGTTACCTGTTTTAATTTCCGCGCCTGCTCCTATCATTAGCGGTGTTCCAACTTTAATGTTTTCCGGCGCCAAATGATAGCGTTTTTCCCCATCAGCATAAGTGACAAGCATGATGAGCGCTGTTCGATTTGGATCATATTCTATTGCAGTTACTTTACCCGGGATACCCTGTTTATCCTGTTGGCTGAAATCAATAGAACGATATAATTGTTTGTGGCCTCCTCCCTGATGGCGTACAGTGATTTTGCCCTGATTGTTGCGGCCAGCCTGTCTTTTGAAACTTTTGAGCAGACGTTTTTCCGGGCGTTTTTTAGTGATTTCATCAAAACTTAAAACGCTCATAAATCTTCTTCCAGGTGTGCCAGCTTTGAATTTTTTGAAACCCATATGTATTATTGTTAGGGAACGATCGCGACCGTTCCGTACTTTGGGAACCCCGCCTTGGCGGGGTTCTGTACGAATTATTCTTTTGCCTTAGCCATTTTAGCGGTATCCAGCTTTTTCCGCCCGACCAGCGTTACAAGCGCCTTTTTCATTTGTGGACGTTTTTCGGCAATATGACGCCGTACAACCCGTGTTTTTCCGGGAAGATTGATTATTCGAACTTTTTCCACCCTGGCTCCGTATACTTCCTGAACAGCATTCTTGATATCAATTTTTGTCGCTTTGCGGTTGACCCAAAATGTATAGGTAAATTTATCGCTGAGCGCGGTGGCTTTTTCTGTTACGGCAGGCTTTATAAGAGTGTAGAGACTTTGCATGGAATTAAATTATATATTGGCAATCCGGGGTTTGTGTGAGACCGAAGCCTTGGAGGGGGTCCGTGCTTTATTTTTTGATTCCTCCCATAAAAACTTCTTCAAGTTTTTTTAACGCTTCCTCCAAAAATAAAATCTCATCATATTTCTGAAGATCGGCGATATTGAGATAATTGACCAGGAGTGTTTTTGTAAATGGAAGGTTGCGGCTGGATTTTTCTATTTTAGGATCTTTTTTAGGGAGAACGATAAGGACGTCTTTTTGAATTGGCAATTTGTGCAGCACGTCCAGAAAATGTTTTGTTTTTATTGCCGGGGATTCATATTGTTCAAGACCAATGACTTTGCCCTGTTTGTGTTTATAGGAAAGCGCTGAGAACAGGGCTAACCGTCTTTGTTTACGCGGCATGCGCTTGGTATAATTTCGATTATTTTTGGGGCCAAAAGCAACGCCTCCACCTCTAAAATGAGGATTTCTGATGGAGCCCTGTCTTGCCTGGCCGGTGCCTTTTTGCGGAAATGGCTTTCTGCCCCCACCTCTCACCTCTGACTTTGTTTTTGTCCAGGTTATGGCGCTGGCGCGGGCATTGGCATGCTGCCTCACAAGCGCCTGGTGAATGAGATCTTCTTTAAATGGAGCATCAAAGATTACGCTTGAAACCTCCAATTCTTTTTTCTTTTCGCCCTGTTGATTGTAAATGGTGATTGTTGGCATATGGATGGAATGGTAAGTAGTAAGTTGTAAGTAGTAGGGAATGATTCCTTATCCCTTGCTACCTGCTACTTATTTCTCTTTTCTAGGCTGATAAGGGAATTTATTGCGCCGGGCAATGCGCCTTTTACGCCTACCAGATTTTTCTTTTGGTCGAGGTAAACGATAGAGCTTTTAATAGTTACCGTTTCAGAGCCCATGTGGCCTGGTAAGCGTTTTCCACGTAGAATGCGGCCTGGTTTGGCGCGCGCTCCAACGGAACCCGGCTCACGGTGGAAATGCGAACCGTGGGAGCCTGGTCCGCCCGCCATATGATGACGTTTTATGACTCCCTGAAAGCCTTTTCCCTTTGAGGTGCCGCTTGCGATAATTTCATCCCCTTCTTTAAAAATTTCTACAGTTACCCCATCATTTTTTTTGTGATTTTCATCGCCTTTTATCCGGAACTCTTTGAGGAAATAAAACTTTCTTGTTTTGGTCGGCTTTTTTACTTCCGAAAAGCCCAGGACTATCGCCGGATATCCATCACGTTCGATTGTTTTGACCTGGGTAATCACGTTTGGATTACAGAGGACAATCGTCATGGGGATCACGCGGCCATCGTCTTGAATGACTCTCGTCATGCCTAATTTTTTGCCCAGTAGACCCGGCATAGTGTTTAGAGGTTATGGGTTGCAATTGTAATGAACAAAGATTTTTGTTCCTTACAATTGCAACCGTAAAGTGAAGATTTTGCCCTGAACTTGTTTCAGGGGAACCCGCACTTTGTAATAACGTAAAATATGTATTGTTATGTTGTTTTTTCTTTCTCTACTATCATCTTAATCTCAATATCAACGCCCGCCGGTAAGCTCAAATTGGTCAATGAATCAATGGTTTTTGGAGTGCTTTCCGTGATGTCAATTAAGCGTTTATGGGTGCGAATTTCAAACTGATCTCTTGCGTTTTTATGTACAAATGTGGAACGGTTGACCGTAAATTTTTCAAATCTTGTGGGAAGGGGAATGGGCCCCGCGACAATGGCTCCGGTTCTTTCAGCAGTGTCAATAATTAATCGCGCTGAATCATCAACAACCTTGTGGTCATATGCCTGGATCTTAATGCGTATTTTTTGCTTCGCAGCCATGTTGTTAAATAACAGTGTGTATTGGCCCCGCCCGGGCGGGAGAGCATCATTATTCTACGATTTTTGTCACGACGCCGGCGCCGACGGTTCTGCCGCCTTCGCGAATGGCAAAACGCGTTCCCTCATCAAGTGCGATTGGCGATCCTAGAATTACATTCATTTTAATATTATCTCCGGGCATAACCATTTCAACATCTTTTGGAAGCTCCACGGCGCCTGTCACGTCAGTCGTGCGAATGTAGAATTGTGGCTTGTAGCCCTTAAAAAACGGAGTATGACGGCCACCTTCTTCTTTGGTCAAAACATACACTTCTCCTTCAAATTTTGTATGCGGTTTGATGGTGCCTGGTTTGGCCAACACCTGTCCGCGTAAAATTTCTTCCCGTTCAATGCCGCGAAGCAGCACCCCGACATTGTCACCGGCCTGACCCTGGTCGAGCAGTTTTTTAAACATTTCAACACCCGTTACCACGACTTTTCTTGTTGGAAGAATTCCTAAAACTTCAATTTCATCGTTTATTTTTACAATGCCCGTCTCAATACGTCCCGTGGCTACCGTACCGCGTCCTTTAATCGAAAATACGTCTTCAACAGGCATAAGGAACGGCTTGTCGAGATCGCGTTTTGGTTCAGGAATTGAACTGTCGAGCGCATCCAGAAGCTCCTGAATGCACTTTGTTGCGGCAGGATCGGTGGGGTTTTCCATGGCTTTCAAAGCGGAACCTTTAATAAAAGGCGTCTTGTCCGGATCAAAACTGTATTTCTTCAAAAGCTCCCTGACTTCCATTTCTGAAAGTTCGGCAATTTCAGGATCGGCCATGTCCATCTTGTTCATGAAAACAACAATATGCGGCACATTCACCTGTTTCGCGAGCAGAATATGTTCACGCGTCTGTGGCATCGGGCCGTCTGCGGCAGAAACAACAAGGATGGCTCCATCCATTTGAGCGGCGCCGGTAATCATGTTTTTGATGTAGTCGGCATGGCCCGGACAGTCAACGTGGGCATAATGACGTTTTTCAGTTTCATATTCCTGATGGGAGGTGGCAATCGTAATGCCGCGCGCTTTTTCTTCAGGCGCGTTATCGATTTCATCGTATTTTCTGGCTTTCGCCATACCCTTTTGAGCGCAATAAAGCGTAATTGCCGAGGTCAGCGTTGTTTTTCCATGGTCAACGTGACCAATTGTTCCAACATTGATGTGTGGTTTTGTCCTTTTGTATACGTCTGCCATAAGAAAAAAATTAATATAATTAAACGTGCGTTTGTACGCAAGCGCGAAAGGATACTATCGTAAAAATATTCCGTGTGCAATAGATTTTATTCGGTCGGTAGATTTTTTCTTTGAACGGGCAGCGTGTATTGAAAATGACCAATTATCAAGCACCAAATTCCAAATAATATCAAATGACCGAAATGCAAAATGTTTTAAATTTTGTGCTTTGAATTTGTTTGGAATTTGATCATTGGTTATTGATCTTTGGTTATTGATCATTGGTTATTGATCATTCTACCCCGTCCACCTTTTTACCAGAATGCTGAAGTGCTGCATGTCTATTACTTCATCGGCTTTTGTGCCCATTTTGAGCCTTAATTCTTCCGGCAGCGTTTTCCCGTTCCAATACAACAGTATGGAAAGATCGGCTAAATTAATTTGAAAATCATCATTCAAATCTCCGAGCAGATGCGAGCCGCTAGCACCGCCTGCGCCTCCCGTTCCACTTTTTGCGACAACATTTTCTTCCCCAACAATAAAATTATCTGTTGAACTGACGCCATCTTTTTCTGAACGTGCCTGCACAAGGTATACCCCCGGTTCCAAAGAAGAAGTGTCAAGATAATAACGATAAATGCCGTTTTTTTGTGGTTTTGTCTGAATGCTGATGATTTTGCCCGAGCGTACTATGATTGTTAATGGATTTTTTGGGGAACTGACCCCTGAAAAATAGACAAAGCCACCATTTCCCTTTTTTACTTTTGATTGACCTAAACGGATGGTTGGAAGAACAACATTAAAACCTCCACCTCCGCCACCTTCGCCTACAGTGCCGTTTACAGTGCCGTATTCGCTCCAATCACTAATGTCTTCGCCAACTTCCGCAATAACGGCAGATTTTAATTTTTGGGATACGGGAATTGTCGATGCTGATTTATTTACACTTGAAGAAGGGGTTGATTCTGTTGCGACAGTGGTAGATGGCGTTGTTGAAGGCTCCGATGGCTCATACACAGGAATTGATACCGAGCCGACGCCGGCGCCGCCTCCCGAGTACGATGCTGACGAAGATTGTGTGGGCGGCGGCGCCGGTGAGGGATTTGTATTGATAATCGGCGCAAAAATAATGCTAGCTTTCCCTATTTTGTCAAATGTTGGTTGGGATGTTTGGATTATGCCGATTATTAACAAAATCATTCCGGCAATCAGTAAAATATTTTTACTAATTTTTAACCAACATTTGTTTTTCATATTTATTTGATAAAGCTCGCTTCGGCTCAGAACTGGCTTGCGCCCTCTTCTTCGCCTTGCTGCGCGCTCGCGCCCTGGCGGGGCGCTCGCATGTATTTTAGTTTTTATGGTCCTGTTTTCAATCTGAAGAAATTAAATAAACGTGAAAAAAATGAAGTAAAAGGTGAAGCGGCGGCTCGACATGGTGCTGTTTGATCTTTACCGGAAGCGGGCGCCGCCGATCTAAGTTCTGCGTTTGGAATATTTTCTACGGCGAGTGGAGCAAAAAGCGTGAAATGGTTTGGCTTAAACACATAGTGAACAATATAATCAAAATCGTTGGCATAGTCTGTTGTGCGCTTGTTGAGCAAATCAGTAATAGTAGTGGTTATAGGCTGGTCTCCTGATTTCGGCTGGCGTGTGACATAAATGGTTGAACCTTTTACGACTTCCCATGTGTTTGTGGTTTGATTGAAAAAACCGACAGGCGTATTCAGTTTTTCCGCGGCCACGCCGCTGCTGATTAACGCGTCAATTTTGCTTTTATTCAGGGTAATTTCTGTAGTCACGCTGCTGTTTAAATTTGTATTCGGTTTTCCGCTGCTGTCCGTGCTGGATATTTCCACGCCCTGATTTCCGAGCGCTCCCAAAGATCCAACGCTTGGCGTATTGGCAACATTTTTTATTGAGATATTTGTGCCGTTTGCGTCTTTGCCGAGAGCGCCTGCCGGGATGGTCAGTTTGGCAAAATCAGAATTTATAACATTGTCTTTTGTCGGATTCATGCTGAATGTTTTAGGTTTGCTGGCGGTAAAATTTGACTGTGTCTGGTTCAGCGTGATCGTAACCGTTGCGGCGCCTGAAGAGATATTTGAGGCTGTTCCATACATGCCATTTCCACCCCGCGCGGTTATATTCCATTTAAAGACTGGTTCGACTTTGAGTGTAAGCGCGCCGTTGCCGTCAGTCTGCCCGCCCGCCCATTTACTGGATCCATCGCTGGCGACGGCGTCAACCTGGGCGCTGGCCACGGCGGCATTGCTTAAATCTTTTACGCTTAAAATAATATTGGCGCTGGCGCTTGTTAATACCAAAGTGGCGTTATTTGCGGCGGTGTTGGTAACAGTAACAGTTGTGCTGCTGCTGATATAATTTTGTTTGCTTGCGTTCAATAAATATGTGCCGGCGACAAGATTGAGGGATACTATCCCGTTATTGTCGCTGGCGCCGCTGACGTAAACATCCTTGTCCTGATCGAACGCGCTGACAAAAACGTCCCTTAGGGCAGCTGCCGCGCCGTCTTTTGTCTGAACGGTGAGCAGAGTCATCTGTGTTGTGGAAAGATCAAAACTGACAGAAAGCGCGCTTCCGGTAACGGTAAAGGTCTTGGTAGTTTCACCGATGCCGTTTATCTTAATGTAACCGGTATAACTGCCGGCTCCCAGGCTTACAGCGGTAGATCCTGCGCCGCCTGTTATTGCGACTGCGGCGGTGCTCCAGTTGTCCGTTGTGTCGTTATGAATATTGATTTCCGCTTCCGTGATATTACTTGGAAGTCCGCTTACGTTGAAAGTAGTTTGTTGATATGCCGGAAGTGTAAAAATTCCAAGATTTGAATCATTCGTTGCGATGTTAACATTATTTGCTATCGCAAGGGTTTCTTTGTTTGTGCCAAGTGTTTTCACATTATAGACTTCTGTTGCGGCGTTATTTTTTGCCGTGTTTAAAATAACTTGTCCGGCCTGGTTTGTTGACGCTCCATTGCCATAGGTTAAGAACTGTTTTGTATTTTTATCGAATTTTTCCGCCCAGACAAAATAGCCTTCCGCGGCGGTTCCACTTGAATTTCGCACTGTTACAGTGATATTTCCATTATTTCCTCTGTTCAAAGTAAAATTTATTCCAGTGATATCGCTGGATGCTACGGCAATACTTGTAGTGTTCACGCCTGTCGCGGCAGGGATTGAACCAAGTAACGGCGCCCATGTCTCACAGGCGTATGTTCCGCTGGAAATATATACTACGTATAAACCGTTAGAATTGGTCAAGCTATTTGCGTTTTCCCCGCTGTTTGCATTGTAACAATTAACAGTCGCGTTTTTTACCGGATTTCCATTACTGTCCAGGACAGAGCCGCTAATGTATCTGGTCGGCTTTTTAAGAGTGAAATTACCTATCGCAACCGTGGTATCAGTTGTCGCGACCACAACGGTCTTTTCAATTTTTCCCGCCAACCCTGGAATGCTTGCCGTGACGGTATATTTTCCGCTTGGTACGGCAAGATCAAATGTTCCATCGGTGTTTGTCTTGGTATTTGTGGAAAACCAGGCGTCTTTTTCATTGAAATCTTTTGTGGCGCTCATTTGGACACCGTTCATACCTTTTGCGTTATTATCAATGATTGTTCCGGTTATATGTTTGCCGGCAGCGACCATAGTTAGTGTTACGGAAGGCGATGCCAGACCGGTTGCTAATTTTACCGATTGTGTCACAGGGGGCGCAAAAGCTATTTTGTCAGTTCCGCCGCTTTCCGAATCAAAATATGGTCCGACTCCTATGTTGTAATCACCCGCGCCTGTTTTTAAAGTTACATTCGTTGTACCGGTAGCGCTTAAAGTCACTGTTTTGCTAATCCAGCCATTTTGCCCCGAGGCGTAAACATCTACTTTGCTTGTGCCGGCGGCGCCAATGCCGGAGTGTTGAAGGGTAACATTAACCGTAAAGTTTGCTGGATCCAAATAAAGTGTATTTGTTAAGGTCGTAATACTTGCCGGAAGATCAAACGCGGTATTTGTCCACGAAGGTAAATAATTGCCCGGAACGCTGTCGCCAAGAATATATGCTTCAATGTGCATGCCGGTATCCGGAATTGAAGCAAAGTTTGCTAAACCTGCGCCATCGGTGGTCTTTGCCTGCGTTCCAATATTTGGCGCGGTAAACATAACTTTGACGTTGGCGATTGGATTATTATTGCTTCTGTCCAATACGCGCACGATGGCGCTGCTGCTGCCCATTGCTGTAAAGGAAACGCTGTTAAAAACCCCTTCCTGGATGGTCACATTGCTTGTATTAGTTAATTTATATTGGAATTTATAAGTGCCCGGTATGTTTGGATTTAGAATGTTATCAATGGCGAATTGCAATTGGCCCGCTGTTACGGTTGCGTTATTTGCAACATTCAATGTAAGCGTCATTGTTCTTGTTAATTCGCTACCTATGATGCTCGAAAATTTTACCACCTGGTTGTTCCCCGAAGTAATATTATTGTTTAACACATTGTTGATTGTTGCTGATCCTACCAGAAAACCTCCGGATGGAGCAGTAATAACGATTTTGTCTCCGGTGGTAAAAGATTTGACAACGGGAATGGTGAATATGGCTGTAGATGCATGTGATTGGTTTGCTATGAAATCGCTGAAAGTGACATTTAACGGGTTGTTAAAAATGAAAGACGGGCAATTTGCCAAAGTTAAATCATTATAGGTACTGCAATTATCAAGATTGAGCCATGCACCTCCCGTTGTACCTGTGGAAGTTGTTAAAAATGTTTTTCCACCATAAGGGTCATGAACCGTGCCGGTTTGCGTGCGGGACGTAGTTGCTACAGCTGTGTTGTTGAGATTTGTTATGCTTGTGGTTAAAGTCAGGACGCATGTGGCGGCCGGAGGCAATGAAAGATTGCTGATTGTTGAATTTAAAGTGATGGGATCCCATTTTATGATTGACGATGCAAGGCTCACGGATGAGCCAGAGCAGGTTAAAGTGTAATTTGCTTTGTCTTCAACGGAGCTTTTCTTCATTGCAGAGTTCCATTCAATTTCAATTACTCCTGTGACGGTTGGATCCGTTTTAAAATCGGACCACGTAATAGTTGGGGCCGCCCAGCTTTCAACGGCGCTATAGGTTGTGAAACGTGTCGTGTAGGGCGTTATACTAAGTCCGTTTGCGCCCTTAATATTTGATGAAAGAGTAATCGCGTAGGTAGTATCCGGCCTAAGCGTGCCGGTTGTTAATATTTCAATGCTGTTTGTATACGGATTATACGTTGTTATTCCAGGTATGGTTGTCAGTGGGTCGGTAACGGGCGTTGTTGCGACTGACCAGTTTGCCGATGTTACCGTTGTGGGATCAAGCGGCAAATTAAATGTTATACTGATAAAAGATGTGTCATATATGCTGACAGACGTGGCATTATCTTGGGGCCAAGGTGAAGGGTATCCTGGAATCTCCGCGCTTGTTCCATTGATGATTGTATAATTGGCGGATGTGTTGTCGACCAGCGTTGAACCTGCGGCATCTTTTACAGCGGTGCTTGCGGTTAGCGTAAATGGGTTGTTGTTGGAAGTAACAGTAAAATCCGCCGAAGCTTTCCAGGTTGCCTGCCGCACATTGCTGTCGTACGTCACCGTTCCTGTAACGGCGTTGTTTAGCGCGTCTTTCATGGTGATGTTGGCGGCGGTGATTGTAGTTGCGTCCATCGGCCTCGTGAATTTTATAATGAATGTTCTAAAGTTACTGTCAACCGTAGAAGCGCTAAGCGGGAAAAAATTCTCAAGCATGGCCGGCGGTGGTATATCGGCAGAAATAATAGCTCTCAGGAATTTTAAATAGTCAGCCGGACTGTGCTGAAATACTACGGAAACTCCAATAAGTAGCGCCAAAGAAACGCTGCCGATGAGTATTTTTGAAGATACATGCTTAAAACCGGTCTTTTCTGTGTTTTTCATATTTGTTTGGGTTAAGGTATGTTAAACATTCTTTGAAGTATAACACATATAGTTTGAACTTTGAAGATGATTATGTTGCAAAATATCAATGTAAATTATACATTGATATCACTCGTATATTTCTTAACTTTAATCTCTATGAAAAAATTAATTGCGGGCGCAATTGGCGCGTTCATGCTTTTTATGCTTACCATGTCCGCGGTAAGCG
>CAZZPB010000111.1:0-6270 GCA_964655905.1 uncultured Candidatus Peribacteria bacterium | reverse complement strand
AATTACCAATAACCAAGCACCAAATTCCAAACAATATCAAATGACCGAAATATAAATTTCAAAACAATGTTTTAAATTTTGTGCTTCGAATTTTGAATTTGTTTGAAAATTGATCATTGGTTATTGATCATTCTATAACGTACAACATTAAATTTTCATAAACTTTTTCAAAGAGAAAAGCGTATGATACAAAATATTTCAATTGACCGCGCTTACAAAATTCCCTATACTTTTTGCGCTCTTAAACAGGCTTTTGTAGGAATCCTCCCAAAGTGGGGCCTTTGAAGAGCTTTATTTTTTAAACATTTTGAGGAGGTATTTATTTTATGGCCCACGCAATAAAAACAGATGAATCCGTAATGGAAAAGCTTTTGAAGATGGCAAAAATAGTTGCCGTTCCGCGCCCCGGCAGTATTGTGGATGGAAAAGTGATCAATATTTACAAAAATAAGATTCTGGTTGATATCAATGGCATTAATACGGGAATGATAAGCGGAAAAGAGGCCCGGGATGTTATGGATACCGTTAAAAATGTAAAAATCGGCGACACGCTATCGGCTTATGTGATTGAAGAGGAAAACGACGAAGGTTATACCGTGCTTTCTTTGCGCAAGGCGAGCCAGGAAAGGACATGGAAAAAATTCGAGGAAGCCTTTGAAAAGGGCACTGTTATGGCAGTGGAGACGCGCGAGGCAAATAAGGGAGGTCTTTTACTGGAAATTGACGGTATCAAGGGGTTTATTCCCGTTTCCCAGCTTGCTCCCATGCATTATCCACGCGTCAACGGGGCAGATACCAGTCTCATTTTAAACCGTCTGCAGGCGCTTATCGGGCTTAAATTCAATGTAAAAATCATCAACCTTGACAAGGAAAACGGCAAACTCATTTTGTCGGAAAAAGCCGCCATGGAAGAACAACGCAAGAAATCCTTGAAGGATTTGCGCCCAGGTACAAAGGTGCATGGCCGCATCAGCGGAATCGTAAAGTTTGGTATTTTTGTCGCATTTGATGGCCTGGAAGGCCTTGTGCATATTTCAGAAATTGCCTGGGAACATGTTAAAGACCCCGCCGATTACGGAAAACTTGGGCAAGAAGTTGATATCATGGTGATCGGCATTGATGGCGAAAAAATTTCACTTTCCATGAAACGGCTGCAGGAAGACCCATGGATCGTAGCGACAAAGGATTTTAAACTTGGGGATGTTGTTGAAGGAGAAATCAACCGTTTAACTCCATTTGGAGCTTTTTTAAAGCTTGGCGAAGATCTGAATGGACTGATTCATCTTAGTGAAATCAGCGCCGGGAACACGCATGACCCTTCCGCAATTCTGAAAGTCGGTGCAAAGATGAAAGCAAAAATTATCGCAATTGATCCGTCAGAACACAGAATAGGGCTTTCCATAAAGGCTCTGAATGAAAAAAGCGAGGAAAAACCCTCCATCAAAAAAAAGGTGAAAAAAACTGCAGAAGAAACTACAGAGGCGAATGAGGAAAAAACACCCGCCACCGATACTGAAGGTAGGGAACAACGGTCGCGACCGTTCCCTACTGAAAAAAAGGTGAAAAAATCACCGAAGAAAGTTAAAAAAGAGGATGCTCCGGAGGCAAAATCCAAAGCATAAAGTAAGGTTGCCCCACCGTTCCCTACGATTGGGCGATTTCTTTCTGTAGAAGCTCGGCAAATGGCTTTTCTTTTAAATGTAGAGAATCTCCACGATCATATTTTCTATCCAATGTTTGATCTTTTACATCATGATCCGATGACACAAGGTTATGCAACTCAATCACTCGGCCACGACCGGCAATTGGCCCTGATTTTCCATAATTCATAATCAATTTATTTAATTCTTGACGTTTGGCATTTATTTTTTCGTAATTCGATGCATAATTGCCCCATCCTTTAAACGGCGGCACAGTGCAAAGATACACTTTTAGACCATTTTTTGCCGCAATTTCGCAGATTTTTTTGATATTTTCAAAAATGCCTTCAGCGGATATTGCGTCGCCAATGTCATTTGTGCCTATAAGACAAACGAAATTTTTATATTGTTTTATTTCATCCGGTTTTAATTTCTGAATTTCGCCAAGTAACCAACTGCTGCTTCTGCTTACTCCGGCTAAAACTTTGGTTGATCCCTTGACCTCAACCGCGCCTACGCTTGAGATGTTTACCATATTCGAATCCCCCGCAAAGAAGGTCGAGCCATCAATAGGGCGTTTTTCACGGCTTTCGCGGCTTTCTTTGGGAGTTGAAGTTTGCGTTGGCTCGACTGGAATTGCTGAAACCACTGCCGACGCCGATCCCGCTAAAGCGGGACCCATTTGAGGTGTGATTGATTCCGGTCCCGCTAAGCGGGGCGATATTTCCTCTGCCGAAGGAGTTATTGGAGTTTTTGGCAACGTTAGCGGAGCCTCCGGTGGTGGTGGAGCTGGAATAACAACTTCGTCCAGCGGAGATACAGGAGTTCCTGGCTTTACCGGAGCGGTTACCGGCAATTCTTGCGGGGCTTCCAAGGGGGGCGGAACTGGAGCGGTTTTTGGCGCCACTGGCGCGGCTTCCGGTGATGCTGCGGAAATTTCTGGAGCAGTTGCGAGTCCAAGCGGTGTTTTCGTCTGATAAAAGGCAAAAGGGTTAAAATCTGCGCCTTTGCCAATGAGACCCGGATATTTTTTGATCGCATCCAGCATGTCCATTTCCTGCCCATCAACAGATATTTTTCTGCTCACCAGCATTATTCCATGGCTGTAGTCAGCATATTTCGGATCGTGGGCCAAATCATTATTTTGCCAAAGCGTTCCGTCCGACTTCATTCCCCCGTGAAAAAGCAAATTTTCGGGATGCGCCGCCAATTCCGGCCCAATAATAATAATTTTTGAGTGGCCAATAACAGCCTCGCCTTCCTGAATACCGGCTCCGGCCATTTGTTCACGAATCATCCTGTCGTGTCGTTCATAATATGCGGTTGAATCCATTTCAGGGCCCGGCGGCAGCGTAGGCATGACTACTTTTTTAAAAGCAGCGTCGCTCAAAACAGCGTCCATCATTTCTTTTGTCGGCAGCATACAATCGAATTTTCGCGCGATCAGTTGAGCCGTTTCCGGCGTCATTGGCATTCTTATGCCATTAAGATTGAGACAATCTTTTGTAATACTAAAAACAACCTCATGGGGCTTACCATCTTCGCCTTTCATTGTGGTTTTAACCTTTTGAAATTCTGGAATATTTTCTTTTGTTATTGCTTCACGGATTGCCATTTCCCGCTCTTCTCCTGTTTTCACTTTTATTGTGGCAGCGAGCTGTTCTTTTGTTTTTGGAGGCTCAACAAGGGCTTTTTCTTTATCCGGAAGCGCTTCTCCGGTTTTCATGTACTTGCCCGTTTTCGTAATTTCTGATGCCAATCGCGCCAGAGAATTTTTAGCATTCTCCCAAATCTTTTCATGGTCTTTTGAAACTTTTTCGTGATGTGATTCGACGCCCTCTCCCATAAAAAAATTGGATATTAAAAATAATCTTGCTATTATAGCACAAAAAGGGCTTATTTTAAACTTGCCTTCGCCCCGCCTTCGCCCAGGCTACGGCGGGCGGCGGCGGACAAGTCCCGCGGTGAATAGTGATTTATTAAAATGAATGAAAAATCTTCCGCAACAAATGGTTCCGATAAGAACATGCGTCGGCTGTTTTCAAAAGTTTCCGCAAAAAGAATTATTGGCTATAACAAGGCTTAAAAATGGTGATATTGTTGTAGATAAAGAACAAAAAAGTGCGGGCCGAAGCGTTTATTTGTGTTATAAAATGTCTTGCATGGAAAAAGCGCGCAAACGCAAAGGAAAAAATGGGCTGCAATATGGGTTAAAAGTGCCTATTGCGCAGGAAATATGGGAGACCATTCAAACAATTTTCAATGATCAATCCCCGCTTTCCCCACTTTCCCCACTTTCGTGAGGATGAGGATGAGGATGAGGATGAGGACGAGGACGGAGATGACACGTTACATTCAATTAATTACCAATGATCAAGTTTCATCTGCGTTCCCAAAATCCGCGTTCCGTACTAAATTCGGCGCAGCGAGAAGCCGTTTTGCACACGGAAGGGCCGTTGTTGATTATTGCCGGCGCCGGGACTGGCAAGACGAGCGTGATTACGGAAAGGATTCTGCATCTCTTAGACGAAAAAAATGTGCCATCAAGCCAAATTTTGGCTCTTACTTTCACGGAAAAAGCGGCTGCCGAAATGGCCGAACGCATTGATATTGCGCTTCCTTTAAGCCATGAAGAAATCGCTGTCAAAACGTTTCATGGTTTTTGCGAGAACGTTTTGCGCGAGCGCGGACATGAAATTGGCATTGACGCAGGCTACAAGCTCCTAAATCAAACACAGCAGTGGCTTTTTATGAGAAAAAATCTGTTTTCCTTTAAACTGGATTATTACCGTCCGCTTGGCAACCCGGGAAAGTTTTTGTTTTTATTGTTGAATCATTTCAGTAGGCTTAAAGATGAGGATATCTCCCCTAAAAACTGCCTGGAATACGCAAATAATTTATTAAATGAAAAAACGGCAGATCCGGTAATTCAGGAAACTGCCACAAAAACCATGGAAATTGCCAAAGCGTATGAGGCATATCAAAGACTAATGATTGAACAAAATTGCCTCGATTTTGGCGACCTGCAATATTACACGCTGAGGCTGTTTGAAGAGCGTCCTTCGGTACTCCATGAATATCAGGAGCGGTACCGTTTTATTCTTGTGGATGAATTTCAGGACACGAATTTTGCTCAAAATAAGCTGATTATGCTGCTGGCAAATAAATATCGCAACATAACTGTGGTTGGTGATGATGACCAGGCGATTTACAAGTGGCGCGGCGCTTCCCTGGCCAACATTTTGAACTTCAGAAAACACTTTCCTGACGCAAAACAGACAGTTTTATCCACAAATTATCGCTCCACTCAGCCGATTCTTGATCTCAGCTACAAAGTCATTCAACAAAATAATCCCTACAGATTAGAGACACGTGAAAACATTGAAAAACGGCTTATAGCAAATAAAAATGCGGAACCAGGTGAACAACCCGAAATTTGGCATTTTTCATCATATCTGGAAGAGGCAAACGCTATCGCGCGAAAAATAAGCGAACTTGCGGCTTCCGGAAAATATGCATACAAAGATTTTGCCATCCTGGTCCGCGCGAATAATAACGCCAAACCTTTTTTGGAAGCATTAAAATCGGCAAATATTCCTTTCAGCGTGAAAAGCACGGAAGGACTTCTTGTTTTTGAGGAAATTAAAGATCTGCTGGCAACGGCGCGTTTTCTGCGAAATCCTTATGATGACGTCGCGTTTTTCCGTCTTTTAAGTTTGCCAATTTTTGGCCTGTCAATGGGTTTTATTTTGGATCTTGTCAGTCAGGCCAAGCGCGCCAATCATGAGCCGCTTTTCAAATACCTTGGGCAAATTTTAAAAAAAGAACCCGTGCAGCAGTCATTGCCGGGCATAGATGACAAAAGCGAGGAAATGATCGTTCTTGAGCCAATATATGAACTTTTTAACAGGTTGTTAAATTTTTCAACGCCCGATCATGGGATAAGCCGTGTTTTGGGAGAATTTTTGGATAAATCGGGATATTATAAAAATCTCACAGCCAAGGACAACCTGGAAAACGCTGAAGCCATCCTGCATATTGCCCAATTTTTGGAAGTCGTGGGTAATTTTGAAAATGAAGAGTCAGATGGATCTTTAAGCGCTTTTTTAGAGTATTTGGAACTCCTGAATCAGGCGGCTGCAGGGAACGGACGCGACCGTTCCCTGCAGCCGCCCATGGAAGAATCCGATTCGGTAAATATTTTGACCATTCACAGCGCCAAGGGACTGGAATTTGGCGTTGTTTTCATTCCAAGCCTTGTACAGAATCGTTTTCCGGGGGTGTACCGCCGCGAAGCCCTTGAAATTCCACAGGTTTTAATTAAAGAAGAATTGCCAGAACGAAAAATTGAAGTCACACAAATTAAGTCTCCGAATGGGGCTCGTTCCGCCGCAGCGGGATCCCCCGCTAAGCGGAGTGATAGGTTGCCCCCAGAGCAAGCCATGCATATACATGAGGAAAGGAGACTCTTTTATGTGGCTTGCACAAGAGCAAAAGATCTGCTTTTTTTAAGTCACAGTAATTTTTATGAAGGTCCAAAAAAGTGGAAACCGTCAATATTTATAGAAGAAGCGGGGCAGACTGAAATTTCTCCAGATATGAAGGCGGGCGCTGGAGGGAACGCAGATCT
>CAZZPB010000110.1:0-5280 GCA_964655905.1 uncultured Candidatus Peribacteria bacterium | reverse complement strand
AAAAGAAGTATTTATAGAAAGTATAATTTTGAGTCCGTCAGAGCGTGCTATTGTTGAGGTTTTATTCCCAAAATCGGGTGCATATCAGCTTACTCACAAAACACCGGAGAAAACCTATAAACTTGGCAGTATCACTATTGTCGGCGAACAAATAGCTGAATCTTACGAGAAGGGATTTTCTACCCTGCGAACAAATAATGACATTGTCGCAAGTATCGCACCGTTTCGTGCTTATTTTGATAAACCGATAGACAAGAAGCTCAAACTCTCTCTCACAATGAAACCGGCCAAAAGTACAATGAGTAATGGAAATAATCAACACATGATGCAAAGCGGAAGCACAATGAATGATTCTATGATGAGTATGGACAAAACACAGCCGATCGAATGGGAGGAGGATATGGGCATGATGAACCGCGATTCAAGTGTAGATACTCTGAAATGGAAGGTTGTTGATGAAGATACCGGCTTGGAAAATGCGGATATTGATTGGAATTTCAAAGTGGGCGACAAGGTTAAAATTCAAATTTTCAATGATCCGAAGTCTATGCATCCAATGCAGCACCCAATCCATTTACATGGTCAGCGTTTTCTGGTATTGAGCGAGGATGATAAAAAAAACGATAACATGGTATGGAAAGATACTGTGCTTATCCCAAGCGGTAAGACCGTTGAGCTTTTAGTTGATATGGTCAATCCGGGCAAATGGATGACACATTGCCACATTGCCGAACATCTTGAGGCTGGGATGATGTTTAGTTTTAAGGTGGAATAACTTAAAGCATTTTGGGCTGTGGGCCTGCCGCCTGCCTGCCGTTAGGCATGGCCGGCAGGCACCCCTTTAATGCCCCTCTGCCCCTCCTTCCTGCCGGGAGGGTATAACGTCTTATATAATTCTCAGTATTGTTTCCATCTTCTCATCGCTCCAAAACAGATGGTTTCGATAACCAGGTGGCAATAGTTTTTTCATCCCGTCATCACACCCACCAATGTGCGGCGGAAGTTTCACGACAAGTCCCCGCGTGCCGTTTCCAGTTTGAACCGGAAAATTATCGCCCGAAAGTTCAATAGTTTCAAAATCTCCAGGGATAACCTGCGCCGCTGTTGGGACTACGCTGTCTTGGGAACCGCCTTGTACAATTAAAAGTCGCGAAGTACCAAGTTCTCTTAAACGATTAACAGCTTCTCTGGCAAGCGTTGGGCGTGTCTTATAGTGAATACCGCAGGCCATAAGAGGAGGAAGAAGAGTGGGTGGCGTCACGGAAACATCGGGATGAAGCGGGGCCTCGAGCGATACCATCCGGAAAATATCACGGAACTGCATGCGAAGTGCCGCCAAAAGAGCGTACAGTCCACCCAGCGATCGACCAACGAGTGTGACGCGCGACTCGCCAAACTCACGTTGAATTTCGGCCACCGTCTCATCGATCATATGAATCAGTCGCTCGATGGCGATATTTGGGTGTTCATGAAAAGAGCCCGGAGGCGTCGGAGCTAATGTTTTGATGAACCGCGGCTGAACAATCGTACGGACGGCATCTTCAATCCCATCGTTCCGGCCATCAATGAGAAGTCCCGCAACATTGATGATATCAATAGACCTCATAAAAAACTTGTTTTAAATCCTACAGCAGCGCGTTAGCGGCTCCGTTCCCTGCCGGTCGCTATGCCAAAGTCTGCTGGCGCGGTAAGTGCCTTGCGTTATTATACCACCAGCGAACATCTTCAACGCGCCGGCATTATACGCCATGGTGGAACCAAAGGATGTAAGAGAAAAATGGTGGTTGCTCCCTTCGGTCACTTTGATTTCTTAACAAAGCCCCCGCGAAAGCGGGGGCTCGTCTAGCAGGCAAGACTCCAATTTGGTTATTTTTTTTGGTTATTTTTTCAGAAAATGCTATACTTTGGCGGAGTATAGATAAAAAGCGAAAAATTCCAATTTACTAACCGTAGGGAACCACGCTATGGCGGAGTTCCCTACGGTTAGTAAATTCATTCATCTGCCGCGGCGCCGGCGGATGACTAAAATTTTTTTATATTTTAATCACATTTTTTAATGGATCAAATACAGCCAGGGTCTGCCCCGCCAGAGCGGGACGGACAAAAACCAAAAAGCGATAAACTCGATCGCTGGATCGAGCGAAATGTACACATGGATTCCAGCGCGCATCAACCGGTTCAAAAACCTGATCTGCAAAACAGTCCAGTTCTTCCCGGACAGCCAAAACAGCATATTCCCGCAAAGCCGTCTGTTTTGCAACCGCGCCCCCGCTTTCGCGGGGGCTTCGGTGGGAAGGCGCCTGTTTCGCATACCAACAAACACCAGCCACATCAACAAAACCGGCCTCCACAACCGCAACAACCTCATCCTCAACCAGCAGCACCAATTTCCAATGCCAATCAGCATCAACCGCAACAGCCCGCGCGCGCCGCCGGGAAATTTATGCGTTTTTTTGGCCATCAAAAGACAGAAAAACAACCTGCTACTGGTAATTTTCATGGAAAACTGCGCATAATTCCTCTTGGCGGCCTGGATGAAGTTGGAAAAAATTGCATGATTCTGGAATACGCGCACGACATTATTCTTATCGATGTCGGTTTTCAGTTTCCTGAAGAGGATATGCTTGGTGTTGATTATGTGATTCCCGACATTACATATCTTGAAGACAAACTTGACCGCATCCGCGGCATTGTAATCACACATGGGCACCTTGATCATATCGGGGCGCTGCCATATCTGCTTCCAAAACTAAAATTTCCTCCCATCTATGCGACAAAATTGACTATGGGGCTTATCAATAAGCGCCTGGAAGAATTCGGACTGGAAAAACAGACCAAAATGCATGTTATAAGCGCGGACGATGTGCTTCAGTTGGGGCCTTTTAATACGAGTTTTTTCCGCGTGAACCACAGTATTCCCGACTCGGTCGGTATTGTTGTCAAAACCCCCGCCGGCAATATTGTCCACACTGGTGATTTTAAATTTGATTTTACCCCTTCCGGAGACCAAAAACCCCCTGACTTTGCAAAAATTGCCTCGCTGTCCGGTCAAAATATTGCCGCCCTTTTTATTGATTCCACGAATGCTCTGAAGCACGGTTATACCATTTCCGAGAAAAAAATTGGCGAATCCATGGATACAATCATTAAAAACCATGAGGGGCGCATTGTGATTGCCTCATTTTCCTCACAAATTGGCCGTCTGCAACAAATTATTGATATCGCCAAAAAATATCATCGCACGATTTTTTTGAGCGGAAGAAGCCTCATAGATAACGTCAATATCGCATCAAAACTTGGTTATTTGAAAATTCCCGCAGGTCTTACCCATGATATTCGAAAAGTCCATAAACTTCCTGAAAATAAAATTTTGATTTTGACGACGGGAAGCCAGGGAGAGCCCGTTTCCGCTCTGACGCGCATGGCTTTGGAAGATCATCCCAGTGTCAAAATAAAAAAAGGCGATGTCATTGTGCTTTCTTCTTCGCCGATTCCAGGAAATGAACGGGCCATTTTTACCGTGATGAACAACCTTTGCAAGCTGGGGGCTCAAATTATCAATAATCAGATTATGGATGTTCATACCTCCGGTCATGCCCAGCAGGAAGACCTTAAATTAATGATGAATCTGGTGAAAGCGAAGGCCATTGTGCCAATTCACGGAGAATATTACATGCGCTATGGCAACAAGGAAATTGCCATGGGGCTTGGTTATGCCGAAAAAGATGCGATCCTAATTGAAAACGGCGGAGTTATTGAAATTGAAAACGGTCAGGCCCGCGCTACAGGTGAGAGTATTGAAACAAAATATATTCTTATTGACGGGCTCGGCGTTGGGGATGTTGGGGCACAGGTGATTATGGATCGGCAAACACTGGCCGAAAACGGCGTGCTGATTGTGATTGTTCCAGTTGACCAGAAAACGCAAAAATTAAAAGGGCAAATTGACATTATTTCCCGCGGATTCATTTATATGAAAGAGTCTGAAGAGCTTATTAAAGCCATTACTGAAGTCGCAGAAACCGCCTATCGCAATATTTTGGAAAAACGAAAAGACCCAAAACGCATGGAAATTAAAAAGTATCTCAAGGAGACCATTGACAAATACGTGCATCAAAAAATCGAAAGGCATCCGCTTATTTTGCCTGTGATTATTGAAAAATAGGCTTTAGCTTTTTTTCAAAGCCAACGCAAGGGTATTTAATTTAACAACTTTGTAATTTGTAATGCTTATGCATAACTGGTCAACCGATGTAACTCAACTCAAGAAAAATCCAGAAAAATATACTATTTGGAAGCTGGAACAAATGATAAATTTTGGACTGGATGGAGAAAAAATCAGCACAAAAGAGTTAAAAAAATATTGGAATAGGATTGATATTGATCCGATGCGCCGAAAATTTCTTTTTTTTCTTTTATGGCCATCGAAAAAACGGTCCTGACTAAAAATCAGCGTTTGCTGCTTGCGGAAATTGTCAAAAATAAAATAATCACGGATACTTTTTATTTGGGCGGCGGTACTGCTTTGGCTGAGTTTTATTTGAAACATCGTCGTTCGGAGGATCTGGATTTTTTTACGGAAAATGAGTTTGATCCGTTTTTTATTTCAACTTTTTTCAAAAGTATTCAAAAGAAAATTGGGATAAAAGGCATTGATTTTCAGCAAAGCTTCAACCGAAATCTATTTTTTTGTCACTGCCCTAATGAAGTACTCAAGGTGGAATTCACTTTCTTTCCATTCCCGCGTGTAGAAAGCAAAAAAAACGTTGATGGCATGCAGATAGATAGTCTTTTGGATATTGCCATCAATAAAGTTTTTACCATTTATCAAAAGCCGCGATCGCGGGATTTTATTGATCTTTATCTTATCGTGAAAAAAACTGGTTGGAGTCTTCCGGAGCTTATAAAAAAAGCGAAAATCAAGTTCGATTGCCATATTGATTTTTTGCAACTGGGAACTCAATTTTTGAAAGCTGAGGAAGTGAAAGATTATCCCAAAATGCTAATCAAAATCGCACATTCTTCATGGCAAAAGTTTTTTATAACGGAAGCAAAAAAATTTAAAAAAAATGTTGTAAGCTGATTCTAACAAAAGAAAACCATATACCGTGTCCACTTTTTGGGGTACGGATCAAATCGGAGAGGGTGGGATTCGAACCCACGTGCCTCTTGCGAGGCAAGCCGCTTTCGAGGCGGCCCCATTACGCCCACTTTGGTACCTCTCCTTATTCTGGGGGCAACCTACGGTTTCCCCCAGGCACCCCGCCAAGGCGGGGCCCT
>CAZZPB010000109.1:0-14583 GCA_964655905.1 uncultured Candidatus Peribacteria bacterium | reverse complement strand
CAATCCTGATAGCAAAAACATAACTTTTTTCTTGAATAATATTACGTGATTTCATTTAATTATTAATTTTTAATTGTTAATTACATTGTGGCCGCCAAACTGGTTTCTTAAAACTGAAACGACTTGACCGGTAAAATTTGGCTTGTTTTGGGATTCAATACGAAATTTCAACGCGTCTTCAATGACGGGAACAGAAATATCCATTTTTTTTGCCGTTTCAACTGTCCATTGGCCTTCACCGCTGTGCGATACGGTTCCGGAAATTTCTTTCAAATCTTCTCCGTATTTTTTAAAACCGTCTTTTAACCAGCCAACAAGCCTAGATTCAATAACGCTTTTGTGATTATACAGATCGGCAATTTCTGCCAGATTCAATTTGAATGGAGCCTGTTTCATTAACGCAAACCCCTCGCCAATGGCCTGCATCATACCATATTCAATGCCATTATGAACCATTTTCACAAAATGGCCGGCGCCGGAAGATCCCATGTAACCGTAAGCATTTTCTGCCGCAATATCTTTGAAGAGCTCTTCATATTTTTTAAACATTGTTTCAGAACCTCCAATCATCAGACATGCTCCTGTTCTGGCTCCATTTGGACCTCCGCTTGTGCCTACATCCATAAAATGGATTTTCTTTTCAGTTAACATTGTTGCTCTTCGCATTGTGTCCTCATAAAATGAGTTGCCGCCATCAATAATTGTGTCTCCTGCCATCAGAAGTGGAATTAGTTTTTCCAAAAATTCATCCACTGCAGAAGAAGAAACCATGATCCAGATAAGCCTTGGCGCTTCCAAAGCATGCACCAATTCTTCCAGCGAATGAACCGTGGACAGGTTATGGCCTGCTTCCACCGCAAATTTTTTTATGTTCTGAAGCGGCTCCGGACTGCGGTTAAATGCGATTATATTGTGTTTTTTTTCAAGCAGTCTTTGTGCCATGTTAAAGCCCATTTTTCCGAGACCGATGTAGCCAAGTTGCATAGAGAATATGATTAAAGAAATTATGTTTTGTTGGGAACGCGGTTCTGCGTTCCGTACATTTTTTATGGAACGGTCGCGACCGTTCCTTACGTTTTGCCGGGAACGCGAATCCGCGTTCCTTACGGGATTTTTATATTTGGGCCATCGCTGCCCTTTTTATATATGTGCAAAGGGATTTTTTGCCATGCGTTGATGATGGGCGTGATAAATTCCCAGGAGGCTTTCACCTCTTCCGTTCCTGTAAAAAAAGTCTGGTCGCCGCGAATACAGTCAAACAAAATGCGCCCGTAATCGTCAACTGCCTGTTTTTCTTTTCTGTCATGGATGTAAGAGAATGATAGATTTTTTGGTTCCAAATGTGAAGTTAAACCGGGTTTTTTAGCCCAAAAACATACGGAAATACCTTCTTCGGGCTGAATCGCAAAGGTAACGGTATTTTGATAATCACATGTTTGATCAACAGGACAAAAAAATGAAACTGATTTTTTGAGATATACGACAATTTCGGATTTTTTCTCTTTCATGACCTTACCGCTTTCAAGATAAAATGGAACGCCTTGCCAACGTTTGTTGTTAATAAACGTTTTTATTTTAAAATAGGTTTCCGTTGTTGAATTGGGTTTTACATTTGGTTCCTTCCTATAGCCGTTATATTGGCCGCGTACGGCATGTTTCGCGATATTTGAAAAAGGTATTGACTGAAGAGCATGTAAAATTTTTGTTCTTTCCTGCCAGACACTTTTAACGTCCGGCGACTTTGGGTTTTCCATGGCGATCAGGGCCAGCATACGTAGCATGTGGTTCTGGCCGACGTCGCGCAACGCCCCAATGTTGTCATAGAAATTTCCGCGTCCCTGAATGTCCAGCGATTCAAAAAGTTTAATTTCTACTTTTTCAATGTATTTATTATTCCAGATTGGCTCAAAAAGGACGTTGGAAAAGCGAAATAGAGTAATATTTTGTAATGTTTCTTTCGCAAGATAATGATCTATGCGGAATATCTGTTCCTCCCGAAATAATTTTCCTAAAAGTTTGTCAAGTTTTTCCGCCGTAGCGGTATCTTTTCCGAAAGGTTTTTCAATGAGAATCCGCGTCCAGCCTACGCTGAAGCTTGGGCTGTCAGGCCATCCGGCTCCATCGCTGCAGGAGATGGCAAGCCCGAAATGGGAAATATTTTTCAGGATTTCTTCATAAAAATCCGATGGAACCGCAAGGTGAAAAAGTTTATTTGAGCATTCTTTCCATTCATATTGATCAATTTTTACAAGGCTTTTTTTAAGATCTTTATAACTGTCCGGAGTGTCAAATAATCCCTGATGATACTGAATATATTTTAGAAATTTTGCCAGCGCTTTTGGCTCAAGAAAGATTTTTTTTTCGCGGAGAGCATTTTTGATAAACGCGTAATAATCGGCATCTTTAAAAGGACGCCGCGACCAGGCAATAATTTTGAATTTTGGGGGTAGAAGATTTTTTTGAAAGAGATGAAACAGCGCCGGAAGAAGTTTTCTTACGGCTAAATCTCCTGTAGCGCCAAAGATGATTAGGATAGTGGGTTTGGAACCAATAAGACCCAATCTCTGGCTTTTAGCTACAGTCTTGATTTTTTTATTGAAAAATTGTTTCATAATCTCTATGACTTTTAGGCCATCCTAGTATATATCATGTATTATAATTTTTCGCAGGATGAAACATTCAATTTTTTATTGGACTGGCATTGGCTTTACAGGCTTTGATCTGGGGGCAACCTACGGTTTCCCCCAGGAGCTCCTCGGCAAGCCTCGGAGCCCCTTTCCCCTTTGCCCGCTTTTGGCTGGGAACCCACGAGACCCAGCCAAAAGCTTTATTTAATTACCGTTAATCAGATGAAATATTTAATTCTGCTACGTATCGGCATTGGTTTTATCGGCTCTTTAATTTTTATCATGACATTTTATCTATATATTGCCTACGTAATGCCGCTTCCCCCGATTCTACAAAACACTGTGGACAAGGGTACAACAAAAATTTACGACAGGCGCGGCGAACTGCTCTATGAGGTTTTGCAGCCTGAAAAGGGGAAAAAAACTTTTATTCCTTTGGAACAGATACCGAAAAAATTTATTCTGGCCACTCTGGCGGCGGAAGATATTCATTTTTACGAGCATGCCGGTGTAGATTTTGGGGCCATTTTGAGAGCAATTCTATTTAATGTTAAGGAGGGACGCATTGTTACGGGCGGGAGTACGATCACACAGCAGCTTGTGCGTAATCTTTTTAGTTTTCGGGGAGAAAGAAGTGTGTCCGAAAAAATTCTGGAGGCGATGTATGCTGTGCGTTTATCCCATGTTTACGACAAAAATCATGTTTTGGAACTTTATCTGAACACGATTTATTATGGAAATTTGGCTTATGGCGGGGAATCAGCTGCTTTGGATTATTTTGCCAAGCATATTTATGATCTGGATCTTGCCGAAAGTACATTGCTTACCGGTTTACCGCAGGCTCCATCCGCATATAATCCACTGGTGTATTTTGACCAGGCGAAGAAACGGCAAAAATACGTGCTGGATCAGATGGTTAAATATTCCTTTGTTTCAGCCGAGGAAGCGGATTTGGCATTGAAGGAACCTTTGCGTTTTCGCAAAAATAAAACTGTGATCAAGGCTCCACATTTTGTGATGTATATTTTGAACGAACTGGAAAATATCGTTGGGAAAACAAGTTTAGCGCATGGTGGTTTTTCCGTTTATACAACTTTGGATTATCGGCTTCAGAGAATGGCTGATGAAACGGTTTCCAGGCATGTAAAATCGTTGTCGGACAAAAATGTAACCAACGGAGCATTACTGGCAATACAGCCGAAAACGGGTGATATTTTGGCATGGGTCGGGAGTGAAAATTATTTTAACGACGACATCGACGGCGCCGTTGACAATATTACATCCCTGCGCCAGCCTGGTTCGGCCATTAAACCTTTTAATTATTTGCTTGCGCTTGAACAGGGCTATACGCCTGCAACTCTGCTTTTTGATACGCAAAAACAATTTGAAACTGCAACGGGCCCATACACTCCAAAAAATTATGATTTAAAATTTCACGGTCCGGTGCGTCTACGGGAAGCGCTGGCCAGTTCATTGAATGTTGCCGCCGTGAAATTGCTGGATTCTGTTGGCGTGGAAAATCTGATTATGTTCCTGAAAAAGTTTGGAATGAATACTTTCGACAAGGGCGCCAGCTTTTATGGCTTGGCTCTAACGTTGGGAGGTGGAGAGGTAAGAATGTTGGATCTGGCGCGGGCATATAATGTTATTGCCAATTATGGTGATAAAATCAGCCTCAATAACATCCATAAAATTATTGACACGAAAGGCAAAATTATTTTTCAAAAAACGACGCCTCAAAAAGAGTTTATTCTTGGGAAATATGGAAAAGAACATGCCTATCAGATCATTGATATTTTAAAAGATCCTGCTGCGCGTTTAAAAGGTTTTGGCGAGGGCAGTGTATTGGAACTGTCACGCGAAGCGGCGGTTAAGACGGGGACGACGCGCAATTTTCGCGACAACTGGACTGTCGGTTTTACGCCGCAGCTTTTAACGGCGGTATGGGTCGGCAACGCCGATGCAAAGCCAATGAAAAATATCAGCGGCGTTGATGGCGCCGGGCCCATTTGGCATGATTTTATGGAAAGCGCGCTGGAATTTGAACCAAAACTGACATTCGAAAAACCGCATCAATTAAAGGAAATCGAGATATGCGCTTTGTCTGGAAAATTACCGACCTCTTATTGCGCTGAACGAGTTTTTGAAATATTCGTTCCAGATACGGAGCCGAAAGATTTTGATGATTATTACAGGCAATTTTGGATTTTAAAAAATAATGGACATATCGTTCAGGACGCATGCGTCAATCAATATCCATTATCAGAGCGGGAACAAAAAGTTTTTGTAGTTTATCCACCGGAACTACAAAACTGGGTTCGGCAAAATAAGCTTGAGCTGCCGCCCGCTGAACAATGTGTATCATCGCGTAACCCGTCAGATATATCATCCAAGGAATTGCCATTTATTGAAAATCCGCAAAATGGGGATGAGTACGCTTTGTTGATCCATTTGCCAATTCAAAGCCAAAAAATACCCTTTCAGGTGGTTGTACCAGCTTCAACGATGGAAGTTGCTTTTTGGCTTGATGGTAAGGAAATATCAATAGAAAAATCTGCGCCGTTCACATATTTCTGGAAGCCGATGAAAGGTCAACATATTCTTTTTGTAAAAGCCGTGCAGGGTGACGGGCAAATGTTGACCAGTAAAGAAGTTGTGTTTACGGTGAAATAGTGGGATAACAATTATCAATTAACAATTAATAATTAATAATTTTATGAATAGACAAACGCAATTCAACAAGCGGCTGGCGCTTATGGCTTTGGGGCTTCTTCTTGCTATTGGCTTTGGAGGTTACCCTTTTATTCCTGCGCCAAAAGTGCAGGGGTATTCGCTGAAAAACAGCGTGCGAAAAATTTCGTATAACGCGCCGATCAAACTAACTTTTACCCAGCCAATGGAGAAAAGCTCGGTTGAAAAAGCATTTCATATAAAGCCGGCGCTTCAGGGAGCTTTTAGATGGGATAAAAACGCACTGCTGTTTACTCCAAAGGAGCCGCTAAAAATAGGCGCTGGTTTTCAGGTTTCGCTTGATAAAACAGCCAAAAGCATGTTTTTAAAGCCTCTTGATTATGAGTATTTGGAAAACTTTGAGATTGTTGGTTCGCCAAAAGTTTTGCTTTTTTCACCGGAAGAAACCAAAGAAGACACTGACGTCGACGCAAAAATTACCGTTCATTTTGACAGACCGATGACGGCGCTGACCAGCCTGGATAATAATGTTGCCCCGTCTTGGCGGGGCGGTAATTTCTTAACAAGCCCTTCAGGCTTGTCTGCAGAAACAAAACCGGTATTTTTAAAATTTAATCCGCCAATAGAGGGACGCGCAAAATGGCTTGGCACATCCACATTCAGTTTTATTCCAAACAAATTACGGTATGCAACCTCCTACACGATTACTGTACCTAAAGGCACAATGGCCATGGACGGCGGCACAACAGAGCAGGATTTTGTTTATAATTTCGATACCATCAGACCTGAAATTGCAGGTTTCAGTCCGGAAGATTTGAGTATTTATAACGGACCTTCCACAACCGTGAAGTTGACTTTTAATCAGCCAATGGAGGTTTTAAAGACAAAAAAGTTTATCCGTATATGGTTATATAAGGGCGAGACGGCTTTTTCATCAAATAATATTAAAGCATTTAGAGACGCGTATCAGGAGTTTGTTCCTTCAAAATGGCAGGAAGTGGCTTTCGAAGCCAATTATTACACGTTGCAGGAATATAAAATTGATCATGACATAAAGGAGACAGATCGTGATCTGTCTTTACTACTGCCAAAACCGGAAGAATTGAAAAAAACGATTGTTTTAAAGCCAACACGGCCTTTGCCTGATGACAGTTTATTTATGGTCAAGGTTGACAGGGATTTTACGGGCGTAGAGGGTCTTCTTCCAATGAGCGGTGACAGATTCATGGCTTTTAAAACTGTTGGAGAGGTTAAGGTTAACATTGTTGAAACAACGCCGAAACAGGGGGAGGACAATTATGATATTGGCAACGGTATTGTTATTCCTTTTAATCAGCCAATTGATCCAACAGGCCTTGAAAATAGTATAACGATTGAACCAAAGACCATAGATAAAACATCAAATAAAGAAAAAAACCCAACGATATCTGCTGAAAACAATTCAGGGGATGTTAGAGTTTATTATGGCCTAAAGCCATCTACTGCCTATACTCTCACTGTAAAAAAGGGATTAAAAACCAGGTTTGGGAAAGTTTTAAAAGAGGATTTTGTTTTGCGTTTTAAAACCGCGCCGCTTGCGCCCCATTTTGAGCTGGTCAAACAATTTGACATGAGTGTTTTGGATGGCAATAAACCGCCGGTTTTTTATGTAAAAACAACAAATGTTAACACGCTTCATTTTGAATTGCTAAAACTCGATGAACAACAGTTTGGCGGACTTTATCAATATGGATATTTGAATTTTAACCGGAACGGGAGGCCGGCGGGCGCTTATCGCGGCTGGGATAAAAAAGTACCGAATGAAATGAATAAAATGCAGGTCAATAAAATTGATTTATCCAAAGAATTAAATAGTGGACTGGATGCGGGCTATTATTATTTTGAATTAAGCAGTCCGGAAGTTGTTCGCAAAAAAGTTTTAAATGATGGTGGTTTGGAGGACAATCAGGATTTTGAAAACGCAATTATGGCAAAGCATGTTTTTATGATTACGAAAACGGCGCTGGCCACCAAGATGACAGAAAAACAGCTATTGGTGTGGGCAACTTCTTTGAAGGATGGCGCTCCTGTTGCTGGAATGAATATAAGTGTACGACGTTCTGCTATTGGTGAAGAGATTTTGAGCGGAACAACAGACCGTGAAGGCCTTGTGGCATTTGATTTATTAAAAAAGCAGTCAAATGAGCTCGCTGTTGTTGGAAAACTGGACAACGATATTACAATGACGCGCACCACGTGGGCCGAAGGCATAAATCCGTGGAATTTCAATATTGATTACCGTCCGCAGGAAGAGAAATATTTTGCCTACATTTACACGGAAAGGCCTATTTACAGGCCGGGACACACCGTTTATTTTAAGGGGATAGTGCGGGCGCATGAAGATGTTAAATTTGCTCTACCCGATGGCAAAAAAGTACATGTGATTATCAAGGACAGCCGTGACAACAAAGTGTATGAAAAAGATATTGTCCTCAACTCAAATGGCACTTTCCACGATGAATTGCAATTGAGTGAAAATGGCCATACCGGCAATTACAGTATCCAGGCAACACTGCAAACGGCGAACGAAAAGGAAGCTGACAAAGAAATTTCCTATCCTTTTTATCAAAGCTTTCTGGTAGCCGCATACCGAAAACCTGATTATAAACTTACGATTGAAAATGACAAAAAAAATTACGTTAACGGGGAACAGGCCAAGATAAAAGTGACGGGACAATATTTCTTCGGCGCTCCGCTGGCCAACGCAAAAATCGCATGGACAATTAAAAGCGAGGATTATTACTTCTTTTTGCCAGCCGACAGCGCGAGCATATATGCTTCGAAGTGGTTCAGTTTTTCGAACGACGGGCAGTATTGTTACTGGGGATGTCGCGGAGAGGCTGGCATTGTGACGCAGGGGAAAGCCGTTTTGGATAGTAATGGACAATATACAATAACTTTGCCTCTGGATATTAAGGGGAAAAAATTAAGCCAGTTTTATACGGTTGAAGTGACGGCTTTTGATATTAATGATCAAAGCGTTTCAAATCGGGTGACTATGCCGGTGCATCAGGGAGAATATTATATTGGAATAATGCGGAAGGACAGCGTGGTTCAAAAAGGAAAAGAGGCCATTTTTGAGATCATTGCCGTAGGCGCGGATGGCAAGCCGGTGGGCAGTAAAAATCTGGAAATTTCCCTGTTTAAACGGGAATGGAACACGATCCAGAAAAAAAATGTTGATAGTGATTTTTATTATGAGAATAATTATGAAAATATTTTTGCGGAAAAAAAATCCGTTTTCACTGATGAAAAAGGGCACGGGGTTGTGAGTTTCACGCCAAAAAATGGCGGTGATTATAGGGTGTTTGCTGAAGGAAAAGACAGTCGCGGAAACAAAATTGCCGCCTCAACGCTTTTTTATACTACCGATCAGAGCTTTATCAACTGGGGAGAAGAAAATAATGACCGCATCGAACTTGTGCCGGATAAGCTGGAATACAAAATCGGCGACACAGCCCATATTTTGGTGAAATCGCCGTACCGGAATGTGTACGCCCTGGTTACGCATGAGCGCGCGAATATTCTGCAGAAAAAAGTTATAAAAATTGTTTCAAACGCGCAGACAATTGATGTTCCGATTACGGAAAAATCCCTGCCAAATATTTTTGTTTCCGTGCTTTTGGTCAAGGGAAACGAGAATGCCGCCGGTCTTGTTGACCCGAAAGAAAAAGCCGACGAACGGGATATAGCCACATTTAAAATAGGTTATGCCACTTTGCAGGTTGAAAATTCTTCGAAAAAAATGGCGGTAAAAGTTGAAACTGACCGTCAAAAATATCATCCCGGGGATGAAGTTACGGTAAAGATTAAAACAACCGACGGGAAGGGGAAACCCGTAAAAGCTGAGCTTTCTATTGGAGTTGTGGATGAAAGCGTTCTGTCGCTGACGGAAAATGTCACCGCGGATTTATTGGTGGAGTTTTATAGAAAACGGGCTTTGGGCGTGTTGACGGCACATACGCTGACGAAGGCGCTCTCGCGGCTGAATGTGCAGGTTGAAGCGGGAATGAAGGGCGGCAGCGGCGGAAAACCAGGAAGGCGCGGGATTTTCAAGGATACCGCTTATTGGCAGGCTGTTATCAACACAAATGAGGCGGGTGAGGCAACGACAAAGTTTAAACTACCGGATAATCTGACGACCTGGCAGATTTTGGCTATTGGTATGACGCGGGATACGCTTGTTGGCAGCCAAAAAGCCAGTTTTGTTGTTACAAAGGATGTGCTGGTGCGCCCCGTGCTGCCGCGCTTTCTAATTGTTAATGATCAAATGATCGTTGGCGCTGTTCTGCATAATTATCTGGAGAAGCCGATGGATTTTGATGTTAATTTGAAAGCAACGGGCGTGACTTTGAAAGGTGGTAGTCAACGGATTCGCCTTGAACCGGGCCAGGAAAAACGCGTTGATTTTTCTTTAACCGTGAATAATGAAACAGAAGCATCTTTTATTTTTGAAGCATTGGCGGCTTCAGATCAGAAAATTGGAGATATTATTGATATCAAATTACCAATTCAATCATTCAGTTTTCCTGAAGTTGTCGCGACTTCAACAGTTTTGAGCGACGATACAAAACATGTGGATACCATCTGGCTGCCGGACGGGGTAAATCAAAAATTTGGCGAACTGACAATATCAGTAGCGCCAACTTTCGCAGGTTCCATTATTGATGGAATTGGATATCTGGTGAAATTTCCATACGGCTGCGTTGAGCAGACGGCAAGCGCAATATTGGGCAATCTGGCGGCTAAAAATCTTATGGATATCATGCCATCGGACAATAAAGTCATTGATTTGAAAGATCTACAGCATAAAGTTGAAATTGGCTTACAGGGACTTTATAAATACCAGCAACCAGACGGCGGATGGGGTTTATGGTATTCGTCCAGGACTGCCCCTTATCTTTCCGCTTATGCGTTATTTACGCTCAATGAAGCGAATAAAGCCGGCTACAGCGTGGACGAAAAAGTATTCAACAATGGCCTTATGTATTTGAAAAAATTGCTTCAAAATCAGCAAATTCAGAAAAATAATAATTATGAAGCCAATACGCGCGCTTTTGTTTTGTATGTTTTATCGGAAATGGGAGAAGGTGATTTAGGTTTGAGCAACAATTTGCTTGAATACAGAGACAATCTTAACCTTTTCGCGAAAACTTACCTTGCCATGGATTTTTACAATCGTTTAAAGCGAGAAACACTGGAAAGCAGTGTTCAAAATAATATTCAAAAAAATATTGATGTTTTGAAAAGGGATATTGTATCCCGCGCCAAAGAAACGCCGCGCGGCGCGCATTTTGAGGAAAAACAGCACGATTATGCGGCGTTTGATACTGATACCCGAACGGATGCCCTGGTATTGCAGATGCTGGCAAAAATAGATCCGGAGAATCCTTTGGCACCAAAGCTGCTGCGCCATTTGCTGATAGCGAAAAAAGACGGGCATTTTTCTTCAACCCAGGAAACAGTTGTCAGCCTTTTAGCCCTTGTTGACTACCTGAAGATCAGCCACGAATTTGATGTTGATTATACAGGCGCAATCGCTGTCAATAATGTTCCGAAGTTGAAAAAGTCTTTTACTAAAAAAAATATTTTCAGCTCAGAAAAAGAAGACAAGCTCGTTATACCTTTAACCGACCTTTTACCAAATAACCAGGATAATGAAATAGTGGCTATGCGCAGCGGAAAAGGTAAAATGTATGTTGATATGAATTTAAAATATTATGTTCCAACGGAAGAAATTGCTCAGAAAGATGAAGGCATTGTAGTTACCCAGGAATATTTTGGACTGGATGATAAAAAGCAGGAACATCCTTTGACAGAGGTAAAAGTCGGTGAAAATCTCAAAGGAAAAATAACAGTTATTGTCCCTGAAAACCGTTATTATGTGATGGTTGAGGATTTTCTTCCGGCCGGACTGGAAGGGATTGATTTTACGCTTAAGACAAGCCAGCAGGGCCTGCAGGAAGGTTGTGAGCCGCATAATGATGGTGAAGGTGGAGGTGGAGGTGGAGGTGGAGGTGGAAAAATATATGCATGTGCTGATACCAACTGGGCATTTAATTATTCCGAAGTGCGCGACGACCGCATGATGTATTTCGCGGATTTTTTACCAAAAGGCGTGTATGAAATTCAGTATTTTGCCCGGGCAACCACGCGCGGCGTTTTTCATGATTTGCCTACAGTCGCTTCGGAGCTCTATTTTCCGGAGGTTTTTGGAAGATCGAAAGGAAGGAGTTTTGTGGTAAAATAACCGCATGGAAAATAGCAGAAGGGGCCGCCTATGGTTTCCCCTTCTGAAATCCCCTTCCGGGCCGTTGTTCGCAAAAAAGTTTTTCACCAGCGTCACTTTTTCTTACTTGGGAACCCACGAGACCCAAGTAAGAAAAAATTCCAGCCTTTGTTCAAAACCTTTTTGCTCACGTTTTTAAATTTTTGAAGTAGCTATATGGAAAAGAAGCGGAGAAAAAAATCACTGCGAAAAGAGATATTGCGGAAACTTTTTCATTTGATGGAAGTGCCGGCGTTGTTTGGCTACAGCCTTATTCGGCATTTTTTTCAGGAAAGACTGGGGATTCTTTTTTTGACCGTGCTTTTATTGATTTTGTTGGAAATTGAGTACATCCGTCTGGAATATCGTCCCAAGCTGCCGAAAATATTCAATGTTTTCCGCCACAGGGAAAAAAACAACGTGACGGGAACAATTTATTTTGTGGCGGCAACAATTATTGTTTTTGCGGCTTTTGATTATCCCATAGCGCTGGCGGCCCTTTTACTGACTGTTTTTGGGGATCTGGCGGCCGCGCTTATTGGTATCAAATTTGGAAATATTTATCTTTACAAGGATAAAACGCTGGAGGGATCACTGGCGGGATTGGGCATGAATTTATTGATCGGGTTTCTTTTGCTGCCTGCATATCCTGCGGTTTTTATCGGTATGGCAATAGTTGCCAGCCTTGTGGAACTTTTAACCGGAAAACTGGATGATAATCTTACGGTTCCTTTGTTTTCCGCTTTTGCCGGCCAGGCAATAGCCTATTTTGCGGGGATTCATCCTGAAATATTTCCGGGACCGATGGTAGGAGCAATGTTGAATTTTCTGGCAAATTTCTAACCATGATCTCCAGTCTGCTCACCCCAATGCAGTTTTTCACGCAGCATGCGGTAATACTTGCCGCCGGCTCCCTTCAGCCTAATAAGATAGAAATAACGGCTTGAATTTGTTCTGGGGGCAACCTACGGTTTCCCCCAGGTACCCCCGCTTTCGCGGGGGCCCCTTTCCCCTTCGCGCGCCTTCGGTTGGGGCCCCCGAGACCCAACCTTCGGCTTTGTTGCTTTTTAATCATTGTGATCCCCAGTCTGCTCCCCCCAATGCAGTTTTTCACGCAACATGCGGTAATATTTGCCGCCGGCTCCCTTCAGCCTAATAAGATAGAAATAACGGCTTGATCTACGTATTTTTACTTCGTCTTCGTATTGCAGATATACCGTTTCCTGGCCATCAATGGTAAGGCCGATGTCGGCCTGGCCATGGCGATGGGTTTTAATTGTAATACTGACCTGGCGGTCATTGGGGATGACAATCGGCCTGACTGAAAGCGTAGCGGGGCAAATAGGGGTTAAAACAATACCTGGAATTGATGGATGGACTATGGGCCCGCCGGCGGAAAGCGAATGGCCCGTTGAGCCTGTAGGCGAACTCACAATAAGTCCATCCGCGGTAAAAGTGATAATTTTTTGCTGGTTAATTGTGACATCCATTTCAATCAGGCGCGCAAAAGCGCCCTGGTTGATTACTGCATCATTTAGAGCTAAAAACGTTTTGATTTTTTTATTTTTACGATAAATAGTTACCCGCAATATGGACCGCTTATCAACCATGTAATGATGATGAAGCACTTTTAAAAGGTCTTTTTCAACATTTTCAGGTTGCGATTCCGTCAAAACTCCCAGGGTACCAAAATTAAACCCCATGATGAGGGTTTTTCTTTTTCCCATACTGCGCGCGGTTTTTAAAAGTGTCCCGTCTCCCCCAAGAACCAGGGCAAGATCGCTTTTTTGCAACAGCTCGGTTTTTTTTAATCCTTTTTGATGCTGAAAAGTCGGGGAAGTATTGCTGTCAAATAGAATTTTTTTTTGATGTTTTTTGAGGATTCGGACAATATCCCGCACATAAGGCAAATGCTGCTTGTTATGGCGCTTGGTTATGATCCCTACAGTATTTATTTTCTGCTTAAACGGGGCTACAAGAGTCATAAAGTTGATATATTTTTAAAAGTTTTGAGGACAGCGCGCGCGGCATGTTCCCAGGTGAATTTTTGCACATGTTGTTTACCCCGCGCAATAAACATGTTACGAACTTGATCGTTTTCAATCAAGTCAATAATGGTATTTGCCAGTTTTCGCGCATTTTTAGGTTCAATGAGTATACCGGCGTCCCCAACAACCTCTGGCAATGAAGAAGTATTTGAGCTGATTACAGGGCAACCACAGGCCATTGCTTCAAGAGGAGGGAGACCAAAACCTTCATATAAAGAAGGAAAAACAAAAACAGTCGCCAGCGTATAAATTTTTTGAAGATCGGATTCCTCAAGATAACCTGTCAAAAGAACATCACTCTTTAGCCCCAGATATTGAATATTTTTTTCGATATTTTGATAATTCCAGCCTTTTTTACCAACAATAATCAATTTAAAATCATGGAATTTTCTTTTTACAATCACAAAACTTTTGATAAGAGTATTCAGATTTTTTCGCGGCTCAATTGTTCCAACAGCTAAAACAAAGTTTTGCGGCAAATGCATCTTTTTTTTGAATTTCTCAAGTTCAATCGGGTCTACAGGATTGATATAAAACGGTGAAATGCCGCATGGTACAACCTGAATTTTATTTTTGCGGCAATGAAAACGTTTTAGGACATCTTTTTGCGTATTTTCAGATATGGTAAGAATATGTCTGGCTTTTTTAATAGCCCACGGAAGTGTCAACCTTTCAATAAGAACAGCCTTGGCATTGTGAGTCAGCGAATAGAAAAATGCCACCAGATCGTGAACAGTAATTATGACCGGTAAAAATTTTGGCGCAAATGCGGGAATAATATAACTTGTCGGCGAAAAAAAAAGTTCCGGTTTTTCCTTTTTTCTGTCCGGAAGAGCATTGTAGTGCCATTTACAGCCCGTTTTATTGATTACGTTTATATTTTCATTTTTGAAAGAAATGAAAGGATTCT
>CAZZPB010000108.1:0-3267 GCA_964655905.1 uncultured Candidatus Peribacteria bacterium | reverse complement strand
GCGTGAATCTCCATGCCTATAACTGCTTCGAATTTGTCGTTCATAAAATATAAATAAATTTTTTTATTATTTTTTCTACTCTTTGTTCTGGTGGCAACCTACGGTTTCCCCCAGGTACCTCCGCTTTCGCGGGGGCCCCCTTCCCCTCCATAGCCTGCGGTTGGGACCCGTCACCGCCATGGCGCGATCCCGCTGCGGCGGGACGAGACCCAACCTTCGGCTTAATTTATATCTTCATGGTCTTTTTTCATTTACAGAATGCTGTTGTGTTCCCGCCCCCTTTGTCTTGGAATGATGACGCAGCATTGTTACCAGAAGATTCTGAAGAGATTTTGAATCTTTCAAATTCTGGTCGGAAACGAATTTTTCCTGATAATGCAAAACGAGTCTTTCAACTTTTTGAGGATTCATGGCGTCTGGAAATTGAATTGAAGCGGCTCCGCCGGCGCGTTCAATCGTCACAAGACCGTAATTAAAAACCGTCCTGCGAAAACCCATGATATGATATGTTAAACCTTCAATCATTGGATATTCAAGACGCGTTGATGAACGGGCAAAAAAGCCGTTCCACAATGTCTTGTTTAGACTGACGTTGGTAATCAGTAAAGCGTCGTAATACCATATCAAAACTGTATATATCAATTTGATAAAACTGATAAATAGCCAGGGAACAACAAAAATAGTGGAACCTGGAAATAAATACCAAATGAAAAGAGGTATTAAAAAGCCAAAAAACAAAGACCTTAACAGATTTTCCGTTATGATAAAAACATGCCGATGGCAGATATCCAAAACTTCTTCTCCCGGCTCAAGATACTGCTTAAATAAAATTTGTGGAATAATTTTCATAAACCCATTATATATAGTCTATAATTGTAAAGAAAGATCGTCTTATTTTTAAAAAAATGCGCAATTTCATCAGTAAAATTTTCCGTCTTTATAAAACAACCATTCTTTTTTGGCTTGATCTTGGCTTAAATTTGATTTTTGTACTGGTGACAGTTTACATCATTCGCTCGTTTATTATTTCATTATTTATAGTATCTGGACCATCCATGTGCGATACGTTAAATTATATTTATGACCAATGCCAGCGTGGAAACGGAGAAATAATCATTGTAAACAAGGCGGTTTATCAAAATTTTTTAGGGTGGCGGCCCGGCAGTCCCAAGCGGGGCGATATCATCGTTTTTCATCCGCCTCAAAATAAGGATGAATTTTTTATTAAACGCATCGTTGGCCTGCCCGGTGAAACGGCGCAGTTAAAAAATGGCGACGTTTACATCAGCAATAAAGAAAATCCAAAAGGTTTTAAGATGGAGGAACCCTATTTGAATGAAAAAAATAGAGATAATACGCATCCTTTTCGGGAAAGCGACACGGTTTTCAAAATTCCGGAAGACGGTTATTTTGTGCTTGGAGATAATCGTACAGCCAGCTCGGATTCGCGCAGCTGTTTCAAGGAAAGCATCGTCAGCGGCGGCTGCGGCCAGAATGGAAATACACCGTTCTTAAAACAAAAAAATATCGAAGGAAAAGCATGGATTATTCTCTGGCCAATCAATAAATTGGGATTTTTATAACAAAAGGGGCAACCTATACAAATAAAAAAGCCGACGAACGGGTCTCGTCCCGCCCCCAGGTCAGGCTTCCTTTGCCATAAAATAAAATTCAATGAGAGTCACGGCGCCTATAAAAAGCAACCCGGACCACCAGGTTAAAACACTTAAAAGTTGGAAAACAAGGCAACCCACGGCAATTAGAGTCAGCAAAATACCCTGGCGAAAAGCAACATTGATGTGGCTAAAATAAATTTCATTGTGATTGAGCCACACGCGCAAATAAAAACCGCCAACGGTAAATGTGCATGTTAAAGCAAAAAAAAGGCTTAAAAAAAACAGCGCCAATGCCAGTCCTGTAGATTCAAACGGATCAAGCTTATTCAAAACAACTATCCACGCAATCCAGCTGATCAGACCCGCGGTGGCTATAATGGCAAGATATTTATTGTGCGACATTTTGCGAATTAGATTGTATTTTTTTAAGCAGAACAGGTGTTTTCATCATATCATAGATACATGTATCAAGTTTTTAGCGCCAAAGTATTTTTCCTTTTCAAATAAAAATAAATAAAAAGCAAAAAGGCTCCAAGTCCAAGAAAAACAAGGGAAATACGCTGAATTTCAACAATAAAAAATGAGAAAAGATATTCAAAAAATTTTAATAATGTTTCTTTACCGCCCAAAGTCTGGATCAACGCATCACTTTTGGCTGAAAATATTGAAAAAACCGATTTGGGAAATTCCACAAGAACTAAACTCAGCAAAAAGCCCTCCAGCCCGCTCCCCAAAAAAGCCTTGCCTTCAAAACGAAGAATCGCAGAAAAAGGCTTATAAATAACAAAAACAATCAAAATAATAAGTGCAAGCAAAGTACCGAATAAAGCCGTTTTTATTATATCAATCCACTGCAAAAATGAAGCCATGGACAAATTATTATCCGCTTTGGAAAAACTCAAATCAACCTGATCGGGAATGGTGTCGTAAATGGCTTTTTCAAACTGTTTTGCCACAGGGCCGGCTACCAGGTTAGAATCAACTCCCTTAGGAATACATGTCGCAAGACCTTCTTCATTAAATTGAGGCAATTCATCCGGATGGCAGTCAGGCAATGAAGAAAAAAGTTTTGACGACATGTGCTGTGCAACAGCAACGAGACTCGTACGAAGCAATTTGAAATTAAAAGTCACGGTTTTTTCTGGATGATTTTTTAACTCTTCCAATTGTTGACCAAAATCTGCCATAATTTTATGAAATTGTCCTACAGGAAAAGCGGCCTGAATTTCTTTTAGCAGTTCTTCTTCCTGAAAATGACGACGAAGCGTAGGATCCTGCTGATAAAGATTCTTTGTCGTCACATTCAAAGCAAAATCATAAAAAACTCCTATGACAGAATCGGAATAAAAAGACGGGTTCAAAAAAGTTTTTGAAAGACTGTACGTTAAAAAAGCCGGCAATGAAACGAGAATAAATAAAAAAACGAGAAAATAGCCGAAGATTTTACGAATAACCATAGGAAAAAATAATTGTGGACAATCTTTATTATGTCCATGAGAACATTGCCAAGTATAACACAGAGAGCCTGTCCCAAAAAATTCAGAAATAATTTAGAAAGTTTTCATAAAATAGTGATAATGTATCTGCGGTCGTACGATTTAAAGGCTTGGTAGTAGGTTTGAGATCTGAAGGTTGTCTTCTAATGAATGTC
>CAZZPB010000107.1:0-2525 GCA_964655905.1 uncultured Candidatus Peribacteria bacterium | reverse complement strand
GCCAACCCCTTCTGCCGGAAAGCTGCTTGATAACCCAAACGGAGAATTGACTGCCAAGCCAAAAGCAAGCCGATCATCCAAGACTTTCCCAGGATTTACTGTGGCATAAAAACCGGGAATCAAAATCAATTTACTGTTGTTGTCATTATGATCACCGGTCACATTATTGCGGTGAAAAATTTTCCAGTGAAGCCCCTGCAATTCGGCCGTCGTTTGAATGCCTTTCAGTTCCACAATACCTGCCGGATTTATATAAACTGTTGAACCATCTTGCGGCCTCGCCACCACAGCATTGGCCTGGCCAAGTGATTTGGGAGTATACGAAGCATTTTCAAACCCGGAGGAACCGACCGCAAAGACATGGGTTGGAAAGAAAAGAATGGATGAAATTAAAAACAGAGTGCATGCTTTTTTCATGTTTTTCCTCCCTTATATAGTTGTGTGCAAATTACGGTATGGGTATGTGTATCGGCACAAAATCTTGTTTTCTTGTCTCTCGAGGCAGGAACGTCGCCCCTTCAAAAGTACAGGGAAAACGAATTAAAAATTCCGTGCCCTGGCCGGGTTTTGAGGTAGCTGAAATTTTCCCTTTGTTCTTTTCCACAAGCTGGCGTGTCACATAAAGCCCCAATCCGGTGCCTTGTTCTTTGGTTGTATAAAAGGGATCGAAAATCTTTTGCAGCTGTCCGGCTTCTATCCCCGGCCCATTGTCTTTGATAAGGATATTCACGTAGCTGTTTTGCTGCGCGGCGGTTATTTCAATCCTGCCCTTGTTGTCACCCCCGCATTCTCTTACAGCGAAGCAGTCCTTTAGAGGACGGGGATCCTTGATAGCCTGACAGGCATTGACGACTAAATTGAATAGAATTTCTTCAAGATGACGGCGATCGGTTTTCACCGCAGGAAGGTCTTGAGGAATATTCTGAATTAATTCGATTTTGTCCAGCTCCAGTTCATGATTCACCAACGGCAAAACAACTGACAAAATCTGATTCAAATTTACCGGCTCAATTTGCGGATCTTGTTTGACATCCTGTTTCGCAAACATGGCAAATCGTTTCATGATATCCATTGCCCGCGCGGCCTGAACTGCGGTTTTTCCTAAAATTTCATTTGCTTTCCGTAATGCTTGTTCCTGGTTTGAATAAACACTCTCTCCAAAATTGGCCAAATGCGATTCAGACATTCCTTTGATGATATAAAGTGGATTACGGATTTCATGATTGATGCTTGTAGCAAGCGTCCCAATGGCAGCCATTTTATCTTTCCTCGCAGCATATAAAATCTCTTCCAAATCAAAAATATGGTGGCGGATCATGCCATATGCCAAAAGGATCTGCCATAAAGGCATAGCCAGAAGATTATACTGAGGAAAAACAATTCCATAAACTGGCAGAAAAGAAAGTGATCCGGTTAAATACCCATAAAGAGAGGCGAAACAAACAATTTTGTAATCTTTCTTCTTCTCCATGCTAGAAGCTTTTTGTATTCCTTTTAAGAAAATCCAGAATGAAAAACATATGGTCAAAACAAAAAGTAGAGTAAAAGCAACATAAGCAAGTCCCGGTATAGGATAAACTTTAATTCCCACGATTGTTCTGAAACCCAGAATAAAATAAGGAGTCAATGCGAATGGAAGAATGGCCAAAGTAAAAAAATAAACGGCAAACAACACTTTTTTAAAATATCCAACCTGATTTGTATAGACTAGCACAAAATGAAGCCAGGTTGCGGGAATAAGCACCGCCGCAATTTGCGAGAATCTCCCCCAATCCTTCGCAACAGTTTCGGACAAATCATTATTAAGCATAAAAGAGAGCCCCATACCCCACAAAAAAATCACAAAGCTCACAATAAAATAGTGAAAGCCACCACGATCGCGCCGCTTTAATAGAACAAACAAGCCCGTGAGGAATGCGTTGTAAGCCGTCAGCGAAAGTGCGATGGGTAATCCTAATGGATAAATAGTGTTCATTTTGTTGGGAATGCCAGGGTGAATTTTGTACCTTCACCGGCTTTTGATTTCACGGAGATTTTGCCGTTGTTTTTTTCGACAAGTTGTTTGGTGATGTAAAGGCCGAGGCCGGTGCCCTCTGCCTTTGTGGTGTAGAAAGGTTCAAAAACCTGATTTAGCTTTTCTGATGGAATGCCAGGACCGTTATCTTTGATCAGGATGTTGATGTGGCCGTTTTGCTGGGCGGCATGGATTTCGATTCTGCCCCTTAGAGATCCTTCACTTCGCTCAGGATGACAGATGCCGAAGGGCTCAGGTTGAAGACGCGACAACACTGCCTCAGGATGACAAGCGCCTTTAATGGCTTGGCAGGCATTGTCAATTAAATTAAATAAAATCTCTTCAAGATGACGAGGGTCCGCCTGAACCGGGGGAAGGCTTTGAGGAACCGTTTGAACAAATTCAATCTTGTCTAGTTCCAGCTCATGATTTATGAGGGGCAGGACGCCCGACAAAACATGATTTAAATTTACCTTCTCAATTTGAGCTTCTTCTTTAACATTCTGTTTTG
>CAZZPB010000106.1:0-3207 GCA_964655905.1 uncultured Candidatus Peribacteria bacterium | reverse complement strand
AAGCGGACCAAGGATATTAAAAATAGTAGGAAACGGTTTCAAATCATTCCCTACTATTTTCTTTCGAATATCAGCAAAGTGTTTCATCAATGGATGAAATTTTCTCGCGTACAAAAACGCCAAATTTTGGCTTCGATACATTGTTTCAATATGCTCTGCCGTATTTTCAAAATTAATTCCCATCGCCTCCAAAAGATCAAAACTTCCAAATCTACCGGACGCCGCTTTATTGCCATGCTTTGCGATTTTTACTCCGAGTGACGCAAGAACAAAAGCGGAAATAGTTGAGGTATTGATTCGCGGACGTCCTGAACCCCCCGTACCGCAAATATCAATAGCGTCTTTTAAGTCAGGTGTTGCCTCCATATGATTTTGAAAAAATATCACGGCATCTTTCAATTCCTCAGGGGTAATTTCACCCTGCTCCTTCAAAAAAGTTTCCTGCTCTTCAATTGATAATTGTTCCTGGATGCTTTTTTCAAGAAATGATTGCAGGCCGAGGTATTTGTTTTTATGCCGTGAAATCCCGGATGTCACATAAACATCAAGAAAATTTTTAATAATTTGAAGTCCATTTCCATTTTTCATCGTCAGGACGGATTCAGGATGAAATTGAACTCCTTCCAAAGGAAGAGTTTTATGCCTTATAGCCATGATAATACCTTTATGGCGGGCCGAAATTTCAAAACATTCCGGAACTTTCCTGGCGGCCAATGAATGATAGCGGCCGGCGGAAAAATTTTGCGGAATATCGCGAAAAATCGTCTTTCCGTCGTGGTGAATGGCGCTGGCCTCACCATGAACGGGTTCTACAAATTTTAAACTTCCTCCAAAATATTCGATCATTGCCTGGTGTCCAAGGCAAACTCCAAGCATAGGATAGCGTTTGTGGTACCGATTAATAATTTCCATCATGTTTCCCGCATTTTTTGGCACGGAAGGTCCCGGTGAAAACACAATGGCGTCCGGATTGATGTCATCAACAAGCTCAGGCGCTATGTTGTTGCGATAAACCTGCACGTCACAGCCTAGCTGCTTAAAATAATCTGCCAGATTAAAAGTAAAAGAATCGAAATTATCAATGATGAGAATTTTTTTCATAAAGTGGAAGTTTTAGATTCCTTGGCAAAAGTATTCAAAAAAGCTTGCGCCTTATGGATTGTTTCCTGATATTCCTTTTCCGGAATTGAACGAAAGAGCAACGTGGCGCCTACCTGAAAGCGCAGACTGCTTTTTTTAATGTGGGCGCTGCGTATTATGAGCGCGCTATCCATTTCATTCGCAAAAGTAAGATATCCAATGATTCCTCCATAAAATCCGCGGCGTTCTTTTTCATGCCGTTCGATGGCATTCATCGCGGCGACTTTTGGAGCGCCTGTCAACGTTCCTGCGTTTAAACAGGCGATTAGGGCGTCAAACGCGGTACAGTTTTCTTTCAATTCACCGGAAATATGGGCCACTGTATGCATTACTTTTGAATATTTCTCGACAAAACGGTAATCGGTAATCTTGATTCCCGCCTTACAAATGCGGCTTAAATCATTTCTGGCCAAATCAATAAGCATATCCAGCTCGGCTCGTTCTTTGCTGTCACTCAAAAGTGCTATCATATTTTCGTGATCTTCAATGGGATCGGCGCCGCGTTTTGCCGTTCCCGATATTGGGCGCGTATGCACTATTCTTCCTTCTACACGTACCATCATTTCCGGAGAAGCGCCAACGAGCTGCTGGTCGCCAAAATCAAAGAAAAAAAGATATGGCGATGGATTAAGGTCTCTGTATTTCATATAAAGCGCAAAAGGATCCCCGAGAAAATCTGCTTTGAGAATGTTTGATAATACCACTTCAAAAAGCTCACCTTTTTTTGCGTAATCGGCAGCTTTTCGAACAAGCGATTCATATTCTTTTTGGCTCACTGTAAATTTTGCGTTGTTGATCTGATACGTGAGAAAAGGCCCGGTTTTTGCGCTAAAATTTTTCTTTATTTTTTGAATGGCCTCTTTGATTTTTGCCTTGCTATCGCGAAAAACCACTACTTCACAGCGTTCTTTAAGGTGATCAAAAAATACAAAAGTGTCGTACAGAAAAAGATCAAAATCAGCAACATCATTTTTTGGCAATTTTTCTTCAATATCTTCAAAAAGACGAACGAAATCGTAGCTGAAAGCTCCATAAAGGCCCAAACGGCATCGTTTGTTGAGCGCAAATTTTGCCAGAAGCATGCGTATTATTTGAGAAATATTTTTTTGTTTTGTGCGTTCGCCTTCTTCAAAAACTCTTTTTTCACGTTGAACAGTTCCGTTGATTTTTGTTTGATTTTTTGAAAACGTCTCACACGCTGCAAAATCTGCATCTGTAAGCCTGTTAATATAAAAACTGCCCCTGTTATTCATTGCTTCAATCGTAAAATGGTCGTCTTTCCCTGAAACGCGTATTGCAGGATCAATCCCAATGAGGCTTAAGCGGCCATATACCGGTGAAATATCTTTTGATTCAAAAAGAAATTTGTATTTATACTGCCGGCAAAAGTGAAGAAACAATTTGTGCGGTATTTCATATGGAATCTCCTCAATTCCTTCAGTCAGGCCGCAGCTGATTTTTTCGTAATAAATCATATTTTATTTGATAGAGCCCGCATACAATTCTCCGCGCTTACGCACGGGGAGCTTATTAAACTATTTTATTGAGTCCAGGGCGGCCATACTTGAACACTCTTGCTCCTCTGCTTACGGTGCCAATGCTTATCTTCAATTTTTTTGCTACTTCGCGATGAGGCATACCCTGATGCAATAGTTTTATGATTTCTATCCTTTGCGCAATTTCCTCAATTTCACCGGGTGTTAGCATGTTTTCCAGAAAATACTCCATGGCCTTTGCGCTGCGGTTTTTCAGAAATGTTCCCGCCAGATTTTTTAAAAATATTCTGCGCATAAGACCATAAAATGTACTATTGTACCGGTACAGTATATAAACTCTACAGGAAAGTCAATACAAAAATCCAAACAGCCGCAGGGAACTAGAGGCTCATACGCTTTTCCCTTTGAAAAAGTTTATGAAAATTTAATGTGGTACGTTATAGAATGATCAATAACCAATGATCAATTTTCAAACAAATTCAAAATTCGAAGCATAAAATTTGAAACATTGTTTTGGATTTTATATTTCGGTCATTTGATATTGTTTGGAATTTGGTGCTTGGTTATTGGT
>CAZZPB010000105.1:0-6744 GCA_964655905.1 uncultured Candidatus Peribacteria bacterium | reverse complement strand
AAAATCAATTCATGACTATATTTATCGGATCATACGTTTTTTTCTTTGAATAAAATTTCAGGAAAAACTATGATCAAATCCGAAATCCGAATAACAAATGTCAATTCAATATCAAAGGTTCAAATGTCAAGTCAAGATTGGGACTGAAAATTCCTATTTGATATTAAAAATTAAAACATTTGACCTTTGTTTGAAATTTGATATTCGGATTTTGAAATTTATGCCACATATTATTTATTCAAAATCATTTGCGTATGATCCTATTTATCTCAAGATCGGAACAGGCCACAAAAAATCTGGCGCGGAGCCTGTTGAAAAAAGTTAAAAACGGGATTTTTTGCCTGTATGGAGACCTTGGCGCTGGCAAAACTGTTTTCTGCAAAGGTCTGGCGGAAGCGCTCGGCATCCCTGAAAAAAAGATAAAAAGTCCGACATATGTTCTTATTCGACCATATATCACATCAAAAAGACACTTTTATCATTGTGATTTTTACCGTATTCGTGAGCCGGATGATGTTTTAGCTTCCGAACTGGAAGAAATTTTTCCACAAAAAAACGCTATTGTTGCGATTGAATGGCCTGAGCGAATTGAAAATTTCCTCCCAAAAAAAAGAATTAATTTATATTTTGAATATATTGATCCAACGACACGCAACATTACTTTTGAGTAAAAAAGAGCTTTGCAAAAAAGCGCGGGTAAAGCCGGAGGATTTTTGAGACGGGCTCTAATTAAATTTTGCCGCCACCAGTTTTTTCTTTACCGTTTTTTGCTTTTCCGCGATCAGGCGCTCAAATTGTCGACGCTCACTGAGAAGACCGTGCAGGCGGCGGCGGGTGGATGGTCCCAAAACGCCAGCGGCCGGTTCATCTTCCCGCTTCAGTATACCGTTAACCTGCTGAAATTTGAAGATGGCGTGGGCCGTCACATCCCCATAATAGCCCGTCGGTTCAATGCCAAGCAGATTCATTTTTACAAGCTCTTCCTGCAATTTGCGCACGTCCGGCCCTTTGTCTCCAGGCTTTAAATCATCTGCAAAGACAACAAGCGGCCGAAAAGTCTGGCTTGCTTCTTCAGTTTTTCCAATATTCACATCAACATAAGCTGTTGCCAGAACGGCCATGGTGCGCGGTCCAAAAACGCCGGCGCCATTGTCGGACGTGGATTTTATAATTCCATTTTCCTGTTGAAACTGAAAAAGCGCCCGCACAGTGGTTTCATCGTATATGCCACTCGGTTCGATGTCATAACCGAGTTTTATCAGGGCTTCCTGTAGCTTTTTGACCTCATTTCCGCGATCTTCCTTATTCAAACCAGTTTGAGGCAAGTTTTGTTGCAGCGCCATTTTATGTCTTTCCAGCGCTTTTTCCAGACGCAAGCGTGTTTGCGGTCCAAAATAACCGGCGCCGAAATCGTCTTTGTTATCAACAATGCCGGAATCAACCTGGAATCTGATCACAGCCTGGCGGGTCAATTCGTCGTACTGCTGTTGTATTGCTCCCTGATAATAATTGAGTGCGCGCAAAGCCTTTTGCAGACGCTCAACTTCTTCACTTTCATCCTGCAGGCTCAAATCCTCCAAAAAATACAGCAGTGGACCATTTTTTAATGTGTTTTTTTGTCCGGTATTTTCGGAAGCAATACCTAACGCTCTAGCCTCGGCGGCAGCCGATTTTTCCGCTTCAGAATATCCTTCTATCACAATAGCTTCCTTCAAAGCAGGATCAATGCCATATACTGCTACTGCAACAATGCGTTTACCCCATCCTAAAGCCCTTTGAAGACCGCTATCCCCATATCCCATCCAGATATCCAGACGGTCATATGATTGATTTTGCCTTCCAGCTTCAACAATGGCGCCGCCACGGTCGTGCACGGCCACTGTGCCTACTCCAGGAATTTTCATTTTTGTTCCAAAAGGGTAATTTTTTGGAGCGGCAATCATGCCCGGGTACACTTCCGAACCGTCCGCGCCGTTCGTTCCGCGCCCATTTAATTTTATATCCGCCAGGTAGGAACCGCGGACATAGTGTTTCTGATTGGGCAGCGGGGAATAGTAGGCCGAAATAATAAATGTCTTTTGGAATGGATACGGTGGAGGCAATTCTTCTTGTTCACCTGCCGCTAAAACTCTTCCTGTGTGAGCTAAAAACAACATTCCGCAACCCATGACGACAATGAGGCGGCCCCAGAATCCAAATGATCCAAAATCTTTGCTGGTATCTTTTAAAGGTTTCAGCATATTTTGTATTGGTTTTTATTTTTTTAAATCTTCTCATTATATCATTGAAAAAAGCCAAAATCGGCAAAATAACTTGCCATATAGACAACATATTCTTTACTTTTTCACTATGCTTTTATCATTATTATGAAAACATACGGGTATCTAAACCGGATTGTTTTATAATACTCATCATTGTACCGCGTGGTAAATCATTAAACATGATCCAATGCAAAGCCATTTTTCTCAAGAATTTTAATAATGCGTTTAGGGCTTAAAATTGGCAATCTAGAGGGCACGAGATGCTGTTAAAGAAAAATCTATGGAGGTAAATAAACTGTATTCGTCGTTAGGAATTGGCTCATTGTGCTTTTTTAAACTCGCAATATAGGCTTTAATAGCGTCTTTTGCCATATTGTGCGCTTCCTGCAAATTTTTTCCATACGTGACACAGCCTGGTAGAGCCGGCACAGTAACAGTAAAACCACCTTCCGGTTCTGGTTTTAGAATAAGATTATAATGTAAGATGTTATGTTTCATGTTAATAATCAAATAAAACAAACGATTTTGAATGCCAATTTCATTGTACCACAGCCCCGATTCTGCGCATAATTTCGTGATCCACGAATTCGCGGTCGCGGCCATATTTCAGACGGGACAGTTGTTTATATGCTTCTGCCGCATCCTTATCGCCTTTTTCAAGGTAAGGATTCACCGGAGTAATACTAAAAGGCCTGGAGGGCTGCGTATCAACTGAAAGCTTCATAACTCCCTTGAATTTGTCCAGATTGATAAGGTCCTGTTCGCTAAACACGGGGGCCATTTCCTTGGCCATGTATTCCGCGTCCTGCGCGCCAATCTTATAGCACATCATTGTTCCGACATTTCCAAAAATGGCGTCTTTAATTTTAGTATTATTATTTGGACCAACCAGCTGGCCGATATATTGATGGGCAATATTCAGACTCAAACGGTATTTTCTGGCTTCAGACAGGATGGATTCAATGCTTTCCGTAATATAATTCTGAAACTCATCAACATACAGATAAAAATCCCGACGCTGTTCTTTTGGGATGCGTTGCCTCCACAAAGCCCCCATTTGCAGCTTGGAAACAATAATTAAACCAAGCAGTTTTGAATTGATTTCACCGACTTCTCCTTTCGAAAGATTCATGAGTAAAATTTTCCCTTCCTGCATCACTTTCATGAAGTCAAAGGCGGATTTTGACTGCCCAATGATATTTCTCATCATCGTGTTTGTCACAAATTGCCCGAATTTGGCGGCAAAATAAGGTATCATTTCCTGTTTCTCACGCGCGCCTGTTTTGGCCATTTGATTTTCCCAGAACGAGCGCACGATGGGATTTTTAACATGCTGCACCTGAAGTCTTTGATAATCATCATCCGTGAAAAGACGCACAATATCGGTCAAAGCGCCTCCTTCCGGATTGGACATCAAAGTCAAACAGCCATTACGAAAGTAGTCCTGAATGCGCGGGCCAAAAATCTCTTCATTAAAAAGTTTAATCATGATATTCATCGCGTCCAGAGCCACAAGCTCTTTCTCTTCCCATGTGTCGCCTTCCAGAAGATTCAGGCCAAGGGGCCGTTCCATATCTCCAGGATTAAAATAAATCACATCATCAGCCCTGCTGCGCGGAATAAAAGGCATAATATCCTCAATCAGCGAACCATGTGGATCAACAATGGCGATTCCATGCCCTAATTCAAGATCCTGCCGGATCATCACCTGCAAAATGGAAGATTTTCCCGTACCGGTCTGGCCAATAACATAAAAATGGCGAAAACGGTCTTCATTTTTCATGCGAATTTCATGCGTTTCATTGCGATAGACATTATGTCCAAGCAAAATACCTTCATGCGGAATATTGGCTGGAACATCGGAAATTTTGTAATTTTGCCAGGCGATATTCGGCGTTTTGTTGTAACGGATGTTTGGCAGATGAAAGAGCGAAGCCATTTCTTCTGAAGACAGGATCATTTTCTTGTGGCGCAAAATTTGCAACCATGGCCTGTGAAAATGGCGAAAAATAAATTTTTTCACCAAAGCTTTTTCTGAAGCGTAACGTGTTTCGGTCAAACTGTTTGCGGCCGGGTAGCTGTACTGCGCAAAAGCGCTTTTAATGTTGTGCAGGTGCGTTTTGGCTTCCTGATAAGTTTTGGAAGCAGTCACCAGGCGAATAATGGTTTCATAACCAACTTTTGAATTTTTTTCTTCAATCGCTTTTACTTCCTCTTCAGTGACGGGAGTTGATCTTTCACTGCTGCCCATTTTATCTTTTCCGTCATCCAGTTTTCCCCTGACCAGAACATCAAAAATAGCGGCAATCCAGCTTAAAGGATTGAGTGATGAAAATCCTTTTCCATGTTTTTGATTGAGGATTTCTTTGGCTTCATGGCGGCCCTTTTTTTGCCACCCGTCTTTTTTTGGTTTTATCATAATTTGAATTGCCGCTCCATCATCTTTGCCAATTTTGGAAAGAACATTCGTCAAATGGTTCAAAGGATCAGAATTTAGACGGGAAAAGTTCTTAAAAGGGTACCAATACGGTTTTTTGAGTTCTATGGCATAGGCGGCAAATTTGGACTCGGGACGGAAAATATTGTAATCGGAAACTTTTTCCACGTAACTATCAGGATAAAAGGCGGTAATCTGCTTTTCCACAAGATTTGCCAATTCACCCGGCAGAACAATATAAAAATGAATTTGTCCGTCCAGCACCGCATATTCAAGGGATAAAAAATCCTGTCCGATAAAATAATTTTTGACGCCCTTGATATAAATACTGTGCAGGGAATCAAACATGTGCGTCGCAACGCCGAGTATTTCCTTAAAATCTTTGCTGGAAGAATATTGAGCCTGTTCTTTTTCAAGATCATCCTTGGATTCTCTTTTGGGAATCTGGATTTTTAAAAATGTCATGTTCAATGAACGTTCCAGGTCGTTATGGTGGTGCAAAAGCCATTTTGATAGGCGAAAACACGCATACAAAAACGCCAGAACGAGTAGGGTCGAAAAAAATGAGGCAAAAAAATCGGACATGAGGAAAGAATGATTTCCTCTCAATTATAGCATAAAATGGTACGGAACGGTTGTGTAGGGAACAAAAATCTTTGTTCCGGTACAAAGATTTTTATTTCGGAACAAACATCTTTATTCCGGTTTATTTCGGAACAAAGATTTTTGTTCCCTACGGTTTTGATTTTACAACAATGTGCATTTCCGCAATCTGGGCGTCAGGCAGTTCCGAAGGTGCGTCCAGCATCAAATCTTTGGCTTTCTGGTCCTTTGGGAAGGGGATTACCTCGCGGATATTCGGCTCATCCTGAAAAAGCATCAAAATGCGATCAATGCCCGGCGCTATACCGCCATGCGGCGGTGCGCCGTATTCAAAAGCGCGGAGAAGATGACCAAAACGTCTTTGGGCGTCTTCTGAAGTAAAACCAAGTACCTCAAAAACCCGGTTTTGAAGTTTCGGTTCATGGATTCTTATGCTCCCGCCAGCCAATTCGTAGCCGTTTAAAACAAGATCATAATGCTTACCTTTTGCTTTAGACGGGTCGGTAAACACCAGATCGTAATCCTGATCTTGAACATTGGTAAAAGGATGATGACTCGATTCAAATCGTTTTTCCCCATCATTCCACTCAAAAAGAGGAAAATCATATATCCAGAGATAAGCGAATTTATTTTTGTCCCGTAATTTAAAATAATCAGCGCAGGCAAGACGCACTTGGCCCAAACTTACGCAGGCTACCCTAAAAGAATCAGCCGCAAAAAAGATAATGTCGCCTGTTTTTGCTTTTGTACGATCCAACAAAGCCTTCACTTCTTCATCGCTGAAGAATTTGAGTATCGAAGATTTGGGACCTTCTGCGGTCACCTGAATATACGCAAGGCCATGCGCTCCGCTGGCTTTGGCGATTTCGGTATATTGGTCTATTTCTTTACGGGTAAACGCGGCCCCATTTTCAACACATAAAGCTTTCACGACACCGCCATTATTCAAAGCGCGCGTAAATACATCAAATTTTGTTTTCTCCGCAATATCGCTTGCATCCACTATCTTCATTTCAAAACGTAAATCCGGTTTATCTGAACCATATTCCGCCATTGCCGTTTGCCATGATATCCGCTTAAAAGGTTTCCACATGATTGTTTTATGCGGAACAAGTTTTTCAGTAAGAAGAATCATCAACTCTTCAGTTAAATTCATTACATCATTTTCATCAACAAACGACATTTCCACATCCAGCTGCGTAAATTCTGGCTGACGGTCGCCGCGCTGATCTTCATCCCTGAAACATCGGGCAATTTGAAAATAGCGGTCCATACCGGCTACCATTAGCAATTGCTTTAATTGTTGGGGCGACTGTGGCAGCACAAAAAACTTTCCCGGATACAGTCGGGAAGGAACAACGTATTCCCGGCTGCCTTCAGGAGTGCCCTTGATCAAAATCGGCGTTTCAATCTCCAGAAAGCCCCTGCTGTCCATAAAATCGC
>CAZZPB010000104.1:0-2633 GCA_964655905.1 uncultured Candidatus Peribacteria bacterium | reverse complement strand
AATGATCAATTTTCAAACAAATTCAAAATTCAAAGCATAAAATTTGAAACATTGTTTTGGATTTTATATTTCGGTCATTTGATATTGTTTGGAATTTGGTGCTTGGTTATTGGTAATTGGTAATTATTTATATTGGCGCTTGATCATTGGTAATTTTTAACACATGCTCTTTATTCAAAGAAAAAAACGTATGATCCCAAACCGTTCCATCTTTTTATGCCACACATTATTTATTCAAATTCATTTGCGTATGACCCGCCCGTTCCCTACAGGCTTGCCTTGGGATTTACTTCGGCGACCCTTTTTGCTATAATTAGAGGATAAAAATCAATACGCACATAAATCAATACCCATATGAAACAAAAATCAAAAATAAAAACTTTGCTGGTTTTGATATTGGCATTTGCAATGGCGATACCGCAGGGCTTTGTCTTTGCCACAACGCTTGATACAGTAGCGGGTTTTGGCATGGACACCGTGGCCGGTTTTCGCACTACGCTGCGAACATCGCAAACATATCCTTACAAAGACGTCGTCTTTACCCTGCAAAAACCATTCGGGGAAAAAGTGTTTTTGCCATCAAAAACCGATGCCAATGGCATCGCCAAATTTGATCTATCGGATTTTCATACCCGTAAAGCCGGTCAATACAAAGTGAGCGCCCAATTGGAAAACAGTGGCAGTCTTAGTGAAGCAACAACGTTTTCTGTCTATCCTGATAAATTTTCCGCAGAAAAATCCAACGTGGTTATTGACAAAAATGTCGCTAAATCAGATGGCCGCGATGAGGCTTCCCTTACTGTTTTTGTATCTGATTCATATGGAAATGGATTGAAAGGGCATGCCATACAGGTTGTATCAAGCCGCCCTGAAGACAGTGTTAAAGCGCAAAACAGGACAGCCCTCACGGATGCGGATGGAAAAGTGGTTTTTAGGCTTACTTCAGGCAAAGCCGGCCTCTCTACATATTCCGTTGTGAATGTCACGGTTGGGCAAATTTTCCCGGGCAGGGTCAATGTGGCCTATCTTGATCACACAACGGTTCTTAGGGATGTTGGTGGCGAGTTTAGCCCATGGGTGGAAACAGCCCGCGCGGCTCCGGAAACAGGTTCTGGCACTACTGGAGCGCTTCACCACTTTGATATTGCCGGCCTTCCTGAAACGATTCAGCCGAATCAAAGCGTAAATTTCACAGTGACGGCAAAAGATGAAACAAATAAAACGGTTCAAAGTTATATGGGGAAAGTGCATTTTTCTTCAGGTGGAACGAACGGTTCATCGATGACTTTACCCGAAGATTACACGTTTAAAGCGGATGATCTGGGAACCCATCAATTCAGTCTGGGATTGAGTTTTAAGATGGCTGGAAATTATAAAATTATTGTCACAGACCTTGTCAATGTCCTTATAAAGGGAACAAAAGATGTCGTTGTAAGCAGTACAAAAGGCGCTTCTGACACTTCAACGTCTTCCCAGAAGCCAACGATCGAAAGTCCAGTTGCCGGCGCTTACAGCCAAAAAACACAAGCAATCAGCGGAAAAGCCCCTTCAGGCATGACTGTAAAAATTTTTGACAATCAGGTCGAAGTTGGCAGCACCCAGGCTGACACGGATGGAAAATTTAATTTTCAAATACCGTCTTTGATAGATGGCGAACATAATGTGTATGTGGTAACCGTTGACAGCGCGCAAACTGTAAAAGGCACTTCATCAACAGTTACATTTACCATTGATACCACTCCGCCAAAAATTGATCAGGTTGAGCTGGATCCAAAAGATGCCGTAAAGCCTTTACAGTCAGTGAAAGTGAAAGTTTACACTGAGGAAAAACTTTCACAGGCCGCCATAGTTTTTAATTCCAATATTACGCAACTTACGGCCGATATTGATAAACCAAATATTTATACCGGCTCATTGCAGGCGCCGGGCGCCAGGGGTGTTTATCCAATTGATGTAATTTTGGTTGATCAATTAGGCAATGAAGGCTCCTACAAGGCAAGTGCGCAAGTTACCGTTGGCGATACCAAAGGCGCCGCTGATTCTTCCGGCGTTGCGGGTCAAACTAAACAAACTCAATCAGGCTTCGGTATACCTCCGGCAAAAGTAACAGGCGTAATTGCCTATTCTTCCGACAAAAGAGTTACTCTTGTATGGGATGCTGTCAGCGGCGGTACGTCCACCAAATATTATAATTTATATTACGGTTTGGATGCGAATGTGCTGGACCGTTCAGCTAAAACAAAGGACGCCGGCACAACATGGTATATTCCAAATCTTGACAATGGCAAGACATATTATTTTGCCGTAACTGCTGTTGATGCCTCGGGAGCAGAAAGCGCGGTCAAAAGCGATTCTGTCACAGGTTCGCCTTTTCCATCCGAGGTTAACGGCCTTTTGAGGCCAGAATTGGCTTTTGGCAGCAGTGGTGACACCCTTCGCGGAGCCGCATTTGCACAGGCCGTCCCTCCACGCACGACAGAAAGCGGCCCCGAAGTCTTGTGGCTATTGGGCGGAAGTGGCATTATAGCCGAAATTCTTAGACGAATGCGGAAAAAGGCTCATATGAAAATTTAAAGGCTTAAACGTTTGACACGAGGGGGGGGGTATGTTATTATTCAAAGAAGCGTTAAATA
>CAZZPB010000103.1:0-3521 GCA_964655905.1 uncultured Candidatus Peribacteria bacterium | reverse complement strand
GGCCAGGCAATTTCCTGGCCGGTGTCGGTAATCTGTAGAATCACGCTGTCATCCATGATGGCCGTTATTACGGCTTCCAGGGCTATTAGAGGCATACATGATTATTTAATAATATTTGCAATAAGTGGAGCTAAAATCAGGGCAATAGTGTTCACAACCTTGATTAACGAATTAATGGCGGGGCCGGCAGTGTCTTTAAAGGGATCGCCGACGGTGTCCCCCACGACAGCGGCTTTATGGGTATCCGAGCCTTTTCCGCCATAATGTCCGCTTTCGATGTACTTTTTGGCATTATCCCAGGCGCCGCCACCGGTGCACATTTGCAGGGCCAACAAAAATCCGGAGATGATGATTCCCGCAAGCAGTCCGCCGAGCCCAAGCGGCCCAAGCAGGTACGCGACTAAAATAGGGCTTGCCACAGCCAAAACTGCCGGAAAAATCATTTGACGAAGGGCGGCTTTGGTCACTATATCAACGCAGCGGCTGTAGTCAGGTTTTGCCTTGCCGGTCATAATTCCTTTGATCTCACGAAATTGCCGGCGCACTTCCTCTACCACTTTGTAGGCCGTTTTGCCGACGGATTCCATGCAGGACGCCGCAAAAAGAAATGGCAGCAGGCCTCCAATAAACAGTCCGATCATCACAAGATGGTTGCTTATGTCGAAATTGAACTTCAACGTTGGGGCGTGGGCGGCGAGCTCCTGTCCATAGGCCTGAAACAGAACGAGCGAGGCAAGGGCCGCGGAACTTATGGCGTAGCCTTTTGTAACGGCTTTTGTTGTGTTGCCGACCGCGTCAAGCGCGTCCGTGTGTTTGCGTACTTTTTCTGGCAGCTTAGCCATTTCGGCGATGCCGCCGGCATTGTCTGTAATTGGACCGTAAGAATCAGTCGCGATCACCATACCCGTCGTTGAAAGCATGGCGACGGCCGCGATGGCAATGCCGTAAACGCCGTTATGCAGCGCGGAAACCTGGCCGAAATAATAGGCAAGAAAAATCCCAAGCGCTATAAGTAAAACGGGCAAAAATGTGCTTTCCAGGCCTACAGCAAGCCCCGTGATGACATTTGTGCCCGCGCCGGTTTGCGAAGCCTTTGCGATTTTTTGAACGGGACTGTACGCGGTGGCGGTGTAATATTCTGTGATGATATTGATGAAAAAAGTTATGCCCAGGCCGACAAGCGCGGCAAAATAAATGTTGATGTCTCCGATGTAGCGTTCATTTGCAAAATAAAAAGCGACAGCGGAAATAATTCCTGTTACCAGCATGCCCTTGTACATGGCCCCCATGATATTTTTTTTGCGTCCAAGACGAACGAAAAAAGTGCCGATGATAGAGGCTACAACTGCTATGGAGCCCAACAACAACGGGTATTCAACGCCAATGGCGCCGATTTTATCCATGAGCGTTGTGGAAGCCAAAATCATCGCGGCAATCAGAGTCACCGCGTACGTTTCAAAAAGATCAGCGCCCATGCCTGCGCAGTCTCCCACGTTGTCTCCGACATTATCCGCTATGACGGCTGGATTGCGCGGGTCGTCTTCTGGAATGTCCTTTTCGAGTTTTCCGACAATATCGGCTCCGACGTCCGCCGCCTTTGTAAAAATACCTCCGCCGACGCGCGCGAAAAGAGATATGAGGGAAGCGCCAAATCCAAAGCCAATGAGCAATTTCGGGGCTTCATTCACAGGAATATTAAGACGTGTGGTAAAAATGTAATAAAAACCGCTCACACCGAGCAGCGCAAGCCCAACAACCGCAAGTCCGGTGACAGACCCCCCGCGAAATGCCACCGACAGGGCTGATTGAAGGCTGCTTTTAGCGGCTTCCGCCGTACGCACGTTGGCCCTCACTGAAACGCTCATGCCGATGTAGCCGGCAAGCGCGGAAAATACGGCTCCAACAATAAAACCAATGCTTATGAGCATGCCGTCATTATGCAGGCCTTTTGGAAGGATCACGCTCAACACTAAAAAAATGGCTGTGGCAAACACCAAAACGGTCAAAGACTGGCGATTGAGATAAGCTGAAGCGCCCTCCTGGATCGCTTTGGCGATTTCACGCATTTTTGGAGTTCCGGTCGGTTGACGCAATGTGACAATTATCAAAAAAACAGCATAAACAAGGGCGAATATACTGACGCTGATTGCGAGAGACGAGAATGGCAGGAAATTCATGAATTAATAATTAAAAATTAACAATTAATAATTGGTGTGGTGCTTTGATTTTTGCATTCACAGGCAGAAAATCCGCGACCCATATTATTCGGAATTCTAGCTTAAAAAGGCAAAACAATGAACACAGGGCAGGTAATTTGGTTTGATAAAAATAATCTTTGTTGTTTGATTGTAAATTTGTTTATGGAAAAATATGTCCAAAAATCGTTATCAAGCGGCTTTTTTTGTGTTAAAATAATGGGATATGGCTTAGGAATAAGGAATCATTGTTAATCATGATCTGTGTCTAAAAAATCTTAAACCAATGTTGATTAATAATAAATAAAAATTCCGTAGCCCTTGCTACCTACTACTTATTTACCAATTATGGCTGGACAATCGCCTCAAAAAAAACAAACGGCAAAAGATTCGCCTGAAGACCCAAAAAAACCTCTTCCTGCTGCCGCGCCTGAATTGGTAGCCAAACGCAGGCGCCGTCACCGCCGCGCGCGTCTGAAAACAGAAAAAATCCCAAAAAAAACAGAAAAAATAAAAAAACCCGCCGTAGGGAACGAAGATATTCGTTCCGATGAAAATCTTCGTTCCGGTGAAAACGTTCGTTCCATCGAAGAAATTTATCCGTCTGTTCAACACCACACATTTATTGCGTCCACACCCGCCGTAGGGAACGAAGATCTTCGTTCCGATGAAAATGTTCGTTCTGCGGAAGACATTCGTTCCGTGGACGATCTTCCTTCGCATCCTGAACCAGCCTCGGCACATGAACCTGTCGTCACGTCACCGGCTTTGGAACCTTTGCCGGAGACACCTGTTCAACCTGAATCCGTTGCGGAACCGGAACCTGAATCTGTGTCAGAACCGCAACCTGAAGCCGCGCCTGAACAACAACCAGAATCTCCATTTGCCCAACCTCAGCCAGAAATAGATCAACCGCAGATCGAACCAATCGATTCGCAATCCGACGCCGTAGGGAACGAAGATATTCGTTCCGGTGAAGAATCGGGAATGAAACAACCTGCGCCCGCATATGAAGCAAAGGAACCTTTTCCAGAACTTTTTCCCACCCAGAACGCCGTAGGGAACGAAGATATTCGTTCCGGTGAAAATTTTCGTTCCGATGAAGATCGTTCCATACATATGTCCCATGAAGAAGCACCCAGCGCCCACGCTGAAACCGTTGAAACACAGGAAAAAACGGCTGGTGGCGCTGCTGCCGGGGCAAACGCCAATGGTAATTTTTCAGCGGGTTTTTTGGGAAAATTTGGCGCTGGCGTTGCCTTTGCAGCGGCTCATTTGCGCTTTAAATATGTGGCTCTTACCGCAATTTTAGTGTTCATCGGTTTT
>CAZZPB010000102.1:0-2598 GCA_964655905.1 uncultured Candidatus Peribacteria bacterium | reverse complement strand
ATTTTCAAACAAATTCAAAATTCGAAGCACAAAATTTAAAACATTTTACATTTCGGTCATTTGATATTGTTTGGAATTTGGTGTGAGGGACGGTCTTGAGCTGCCCCTACGGTTATTGATCATTATTAATTGGAATTTGATTATTGGTTATTGATCATTATTAACACGGTGCGTTTTGATTATGGATATTATTCTTTTTGGAATTCAGGGCTCCGGTAAAGGCACTTTGGGAAAAATGATCAGTCAAAAATATGGATTTGAAGTTTTTGAAACCGGTTCACAGTTACGAAAACTTTCGGAGGAAGATTCTGCTTTGGCAAAAAAAGTAAAAAACATTGTCAAAGCCGGCCGCCTTGTGCCGAACGATGTGGTCATGGATATTGTTGAAAATTTTATGATACGGCTCCCTAAAGGTAAAAAAGTGCTTTTTGACGGTGTGCCGCGTAAAATGATCCAGGCGGAAACTTTTGATGCTTTGATGAAGAAACTTAAACGTAATTTTATGGGGATTTTGATTGACGTGCCGGAAAAAATTGTTTTAAAAAGACTTTTAAAACGCCGCGTCTGTCAAAAGTGCAAAGCCGTTTACCCCGCTTATTACAGCCTGAAAAAATGTGAAATCTGCCAGGGCGTTTTGGCGACCCGCGAAGATGACACCAATAAAGCCCTAAAAACACGGATTGACGCTTATTACAGGGAAACTACGCCAGTTATTGAACGGTATCGACAGACTGGAAAACTCATCAACATGAATGGAGATCAAAGTATTGAAGGAGCCGGAAAAGATATATTGAAAATAGTGAAAAAACTCTTGGTGATTTCCGGTTGAGAAAACACGCAACACAAACCCTAGGCCTTCCCCGCTTTCGCGAGGATGACAAACGACCTTCCCCGCTTTCGCGAGGATGACAAACGACTTTCCACGCTTTCGCGGGGATGGGGTGACAATCAGCTTGCGCTAATATGAAGTATAAATAAATTAATTCCGTCTGTCATTCCCGCGCAGGCGGGAAATGAACGTTTTCTAAATTATTTCTGAATTATTTTCAATCATTTATAGTATGGTCCAATACTGGAAAGAAGGGCGAATGACCATCGGCATCAAGGGTGATGATGAAATAAAGATCATGCGCGAAGGAGGGCGTATTTTGGGCATGATTTTGAGTGAGCTGCAAAAAATGCTTCAGGAAGGCGTTTGCGGCCTGGAGATTGATCAGAAAGCTGAAGCGCTTATGAAACAATATGGGGTTTTGCCCTCATTCAAGGGCTATCGGGGATTTCCAAATGTTGTTTGTTTTAATGTGAACGATCAGGTTGTGCATGGAATTCCAGGTAAAAGCATGCTAAAAAATGGGGACATTGTGACTATTGATTGCGGTGTTATTTATAAGGATTTCCACACGGATTCCGCCGTATCCGCTGGTGTCGGCAGCATAGGCTCTGAATTGGATAGATTTCTTAAAACGGCTGAAAAAGCTCTACAAAAGGGCATTGAAGCGGCCGGACCCGGCGTGCGAATTCATAAAATAAGCGGCACCATTCAGGATATAGTTGAAAGAAATGGTTATTCCGTGGTGCGGGACCTTACCGGGCACGGCATCGGGAAAAACCTTCATGAAGACCCTTACGTTCCCAATTTTCGCGACCTCCACCACGGCCCCATCCTACAACCCGGCATGACGATCGCCATTGAACCGATTATTACAATGGGAAACGGCAGAGTAAAAACACTAAAAGACAATTGGACCATTATAACTGCAGATGGTTCATTTGCCACTCAGGTCGAACATACCATTCTCATAACCAAAAAGGGCGTAGAAATTCTCACAAAACGGCCGTGAATATGAATATTATGTCTGCTACAACGTTGGAAATCAATAAAAAGCGTAGCGGCGGGTCTTGTGGGTTCCCGCCGCGAAGCGAACGAAGGGAAAGGGGGCGGCGCGCATGCGCCGTCATGGGGGAAAACCCTGGTTTTCCCCCGAAAAAAGACAATTGGACCATTGTAACTGCAGATGGTTCATTTGCCACTCAGGTCGAACATACCATTCTCATAACCAAAAAGGGCGTAGAAATTCTCACAAAACGGCCGTAGGGGCGTGGATTATTTATGGCAAAAATTACATGATCCACCGAATCCAAAAAAATCACTTGCATCAATGATATTTATTATGTAAAATCCTAACGCTTTTTTGTATTTTTTAAGAGAGTGCTGTATCTTCGTAGCCCATTTTCCATTCAACATTCATGGTTCATTATTCACTTATTAATGCATGGCTAAAGAAGTAATTGAGGTTCTGGGGGTTGTTCTGGAAGCGCTTCCAAATGCCATGTTTCGAGTGAAGTTATTGGATGAAAATTATCCCAATCAGGAAGTACTTGCGCATATTTCGGGGAGAATGAGAATCAATTATATTCGCATTTTGCCGGGAGACAAGGTGACGCTTGAGCTCACCCCATATGATTTAACCAAGGGCAGAATTATCTTCCGTCATAAAAATGATATTAAAAGTTTGAATGAAGTGAAAATTATTCAGCCAGAAAGCCAAAATAACCCTGCATCATCCGATACCAAACACCCATGAAAGTCCGCTCATC
>CAZZPB010000101.1:0-10523 GCA_964655905.1 uncultured Candidatus Peribacteria bacterium | reverse complement strand
ACGTTATAGAATGATCAATAACCAATGATCAATTTTCAAACAAATTCAAAATTCGAAGCACAAAATTTAAAACATTGTTTTGAAATTTATATTTCGGTCATTTGATATTGTTTGGAATTTGGTGCTTGGTTATTGGTAATTATTTATATTGGCGCTTGATCATTGGTAATTTTTAACACATGCTCTTTATTCAAAGAAAAAAACGTATGATCCGAAATATTTTTGGGATGGGCTCTAATAAATCTGGGCGCGTGTGCCAATATTTATCAATTTAACAGTATCATTGGAAACAATACGATAAATCACCCTGTAATCTCCAGTAACCGAAAATGCTCTTAGCCCAAGCATATTGCCTTTTAAAGGATGTATTTTAAGAAGTGGATGAAATGGATTCTGAATAAAAAGATCAATACGTTCTTTAAACTTTTGCTGAATTTTCTTCGGAATTCTATTAAATCCTTTTTTAAATTGCCCGGTAAAAATAATCTTCATGCTATTTTTCTTTTAATGCCTTCATTAATGATTTTGTCGTTAAAAACGGACCATATGTACGATCATTTTTATCTGATTCCAAAATATCCAGCTCTTCTTTAAAAGTTAGACCATTTTCAGTCACGGTTACCAATTCATCATTTATACCCTTGGTCAAAACGAGCTTAATGTAAGCCGAAACATTAATGCCTTTCTTTGCGGACAGAAATTTTAATTTTCTTTTCAGCTCACTGTCTGCTTTGAATGATACAGCGGTAGTCATATGCAATATACTTAGTATTACTTTTCGCTACCAAGTATATATTTTTTGAAGACAATAGTCAAAAGAATTAGAGAATCATACGTTTTATTCAAAGTCATTTGCGTATGATTCATTAATATCCCAACGCCGGGCTTTCTACATCTGGTTTATCAGTAGGCGTACAAAGCTCGCTAAGATTAAGATAAGGATTGCCATCTTTTAATGCTTCTGTAACACAATCTCTTGTGGTTACATTTTGGCAAAGAACCGGATCGGGTTTTATACCATGTGCTAATAAACTTTCTCTGCATAAAGCGATTTCACGTTGCTCAGCAGCGGCAGCAGCTTCCTCATACATTTCCGCAACCTGGGTATCAAAGGTAGACAAAAACGACCCTCCAATGGGCAATTTTTGCGTTTTTTTTGCAACACGGGGTTTTGCAGACGCGGATGTGACGCCAGCTGCGTCTACGTTTGCAGATGATGCCGTGGCAGATGGCGCAGGATCCGGTTTTTTGCCATCCCCATCGCCTGCGGAAGCGCTTGACGTTGAGGCTGATTCCGCTGGCGCGGCGCTGGTTTTATGTGGTTGAATTACATAATTATTGATAGCCAAAGCAGCTAATGGGCACAACAGCCCCAATGCCGCGACCAACCTCAATCTTACAAGAGCAGTATGTTTACCAACTGCTTTGGATAGTTGCTGTGTAAGTTCATCTATGGCGCTTTGCTGCAGGCGTTGTTCTGACAGGCTTTTCTTTGTGTCATGCTGCAAAACTTTTTGTATTCCTTGAATCAATTGATCAACCTTCGTTAAATCATGTTCCAAATTTACTCGTTTTGGCGCTTTTTTATTATTTGCCAGCCATTTTAAGGCTACTTTCAAGCTATCATCAAGTTTCTGCAATGCTGTTATAGCTTTATCAGAATGGTCTAGTTCACAGGATTGAATATGAACACTCTTTCTTAATTCCAAAGTTTGCGCCAACAAATAATGCCATTTTGCCTCATATGTTGATGGTTTCAATGCCTTGTCATTTTCATCAATAGTTCTAAGGGCAACCACAAGAAGACCACTCTTTTCTGCCAATGCTTCCCCTGCATTGCCAACTTGCTGATTTAAATCATCTATCTCCCGACGTCTTTGGCTAAGTTCAAAATACACTCGGGCCAATGCCGTGAGATGGGCTTCAATCATGTCAGCTCCAGCCTTAACGCCAAAATCAATTACTTGATCCAATGCTTCCCGATTGGCATCAACTATTTTTCCTGCTGCTGCATCCGCAAAACTTTTTAAGTGATCCAATTCGGCGCGATGGGCTTCATCCCTTGCGGCTTCAGTCTTTTCGAAAGAATTTATCAAACAGGCCAATCCGGCCTCCATTTTTGCAAATTCATCTTCCCTTGATATAATTTCCAATAATTGTTCTATGGTATCTAAACCTTCAGATGATAGCGTTGGATCCACTAAACTTGTGCTTGTTTTAAGTAAAAATGACAACAATTTTTTACTCAGTTTCTTTGACCCAATGGGAATGATAACGTGTTGAAATCGATCTATGAACGATATTAGTTTTTTACTTGCAGCAGCCCTTCGTGCATCAAACGCATCTACTGGATCTAATGTTACTTCCGAGTCTATGGGGCCTGCTTCTGGCATAAATAATGAAAATTACTATATAAATAAAAACTGGAAAGCCATGATAGCTATGTTTCCAGTTTTGTCAATGGTAAAATCTAAAATTTGGGCTTTTTATGCCGCTTTTTTACCTTTTTTCTTTGAAGGCTGCAGGGAACGCAGATCTGCCTTTCCTGCAGCCTTGCGCAATTCAATACTGTCTCCCTTTTGAAATATCTGGATGACATCGCCTTCGACAAATTCACCCCGAAGATAACGCACTGTCAACGGATCCTCAATCAATTCCTGGATTTTTCTGCGCACATGGCGGGCGCCGTACTGCGCGTCATAACTCAGATTTGCAAGCGCTTCCACAGCTCCAACAGTGATATCAATGGCTAATTTCCTTGATTTAAGCCTTTCCTGAAGATAGCCGATTTGCATCTTAACAATCTCTTTCACATCGTCATGGGTGAGGGGATTGAAGACAATAACTTTATCAACGCGGTTCAAAAATTCAGGCCGGAAATAATCTTTCAATTCGCGCAAAACATCATCTTTAAGGCCGTTAAAGTCCTCTTCGGCCGCTTTTAGGGCCGTATTTGTAATCTGGAAGCCAATGGGGGCTGCCTTATCCGTGAGTTTTTTACCTCCAATATTGGATGTCATCACAATAATCGTATTTTTGAAGTCAATGCTGCGGCCCTTGCTGTCAGATAATTTTCCATCTTCCAGAATTTGCAGAAGCAAATTAAAGACTTCATGATGGGCTTTTTCAATCTCATCAAACAAAACGACAGCATATGGCTTGCGTCTAACGGCTTCCGTAAGCTGCCCGCCATCATCATAACCAACATACCCTGCCGGAGCTCCCACAAGCCGCGCGGTGTTATGGCGTTCCATAAATTCACTCATATCAATGCGTATAAACGCGTTTTTATCATGAAACACTTCCTCGGCAAGCGCTTTAACAAGCTCAGTTTTCCCCACGCCGGTCGGTCCCAGAAAAATAAAGGAACCAATTGGCCGATTATGATCAGAAAAGCCGACACGGGAACGTCGAATGGCCTTGCATACAGCCTCAACGGCTTCTTTTTGGCTTACAATTCTTTTGTGAAGAGCAGTTTCCAGATTCATCAAATGGGCAATATCTTCAGTTACCAGACGGGTGACGGGAACTCCGGTCATCTGTGAAACCACGCGGGCAATATCTTCCTCCGTAACTTTTTCACGCTGTTCGCGCGGAATTTTAACCACCTTGCTGGCTTCCAGTTCGTTCAAAAGCTCCAACTCCCGGTTGCGAAGTTCGGCGGCATGTTCATAATTTTGAGTTGCGACAGATTCCTCTTTTGACTTGATTATTTTGCTCAATTCTTTTTGGATTTTACGAATTTTATCAGTATTGACTTTGCTTTTTATTCTTTTGAGGGAGCCAGCCTCGTCAACCAGATCTATGGCTTTATCGGGAAGATAGCGGTCATTCACATAGCGCTTTGAAAGGGTAACGGCTGACTGTAGAGCTTCATCTGTAATGACAAGATTGTGATGTTCTTCCAGACCTTCCCTCAGGCCCTGTAAAATGAGCAGAGTTTCTTCTTCCGTAGGTTCTTCCACTCTCACCGGCTGGAATCTGCGCTCCAGCGCGGCGTCACTTTCAATATGTTTGCGATACTCGTTATTTGTAGTGGCCCCAATAACCTGGATTCGTCCGCGGGAGAGAGCGGGTTTAAGTATATTCGCGGCGTCAAGGCTGCCTTCAGCGGAACCTGCTCCAATGACGGTGTGCAGTTCATCAATAAATAGAATTACATTGTGTTGGGCGGCGGCTTCATCAATGATCTGTTTGATTCTTTCCTCAAATTCCCCACGATATTTTGTTCCCGCCACAACCGAAGTCATGGAAAGGGCCAAAATGCGTTTATCAAGCATATGGTCAGGCGCCTGTTCATTGACAATGGCATGGGCAAGTCCTTCCGCAATGGCTGTTTTTCCAACGCCGGGCTCGCCAATGAGCACCGGATTATTTTTTGTCTTGCGGCAAAGGATACTGATGGCGCGTTCAATTTCTTTTGTGCGGCCCACGACAGGTGTCAGTTTCCCATTTCGACATTCAGCTATAAGGTCAGTCGTGAAATAGTCCAAAGCCGGTGTTTTGGCCAAACGCTCATCACCCTCACGGCGGTCTTCTTTTTTTGTTTTTTGATATGGTGATGATTGATCCTTTTCCATATTACCGACAAGAACTCCATGCAGCCCGCTCAGGAAAAATTCCAGCGGATTCATCGCGTTTTGCTGGTACGGCATCGGGCCGTTATTTCGTTGGGCATCCTTTGCTTTTTCAAAAGCCTGAATAATCTGCTCTTTAATATCAACGGGATTAATTTTCATATTTTCCAGAATCACGGTGGCAGCGGTGTTTTCCTGTGAAACAAGGGCAAAAAGCATATGTTCAGTGCCGATATACGCATGATTGAATTCATGCGCGATGCGTACGGCGTCTTCAATGACTTTTTTGGCGAATCCGCTTAAACCGCCCCAGCCTTTTTGATTATTGGTGGCCACGGGGGACATGCGTCCAACTGTTTTCAAAACAAGATTCACATTCTCAAGAGAAACTCCAAAACTGACTAAAATAGAAGCTCCCAAGGAACTTTCCTGGCTCAAAATACCCAATAAAACATGCTCGGTGCCAACATAATTCAACATGGAGTCGCGGGCCTTCTCCTGAGCCACAACAAGAGCCTGTTTGGCTTCTTTAGTGAATTTTTCAAAACGTGAAGGATCCATATTATTGTGGGAACGGTTTAAAACCGTCCCTTACTTAGAGGATAAATTTCATACAGGTTATTTCTACTTCGCTCAATTCTATCATAGTTAATCTCAAAGATTAAAATATTTACGCTATTTTCACTTTACTTGTTTTACGCTTATCGTGTTTAGCTACTTTAGCACTCTTGTTTGATAGAGCTCGCTTCGTCTCAGAACTGGCAAAGCCAGATTCTTCGCCTCGCTGCGCGCTCGCGCCGTGCGCTCGCATTAAATCCCCTTTGTTTACTCACGATCAAGCTACATTGGTTTAATAAATTTGAAGGAATTTACGAAATCATAGAAAACGTTCTGGTCTTCCAGAAGCTGATTGTTGTCGCTGCCAGTAAAACGTATTTCATAAAATGTGTCGTTATAATCCAGATAAAAATGAATTTCCCGAATGTTTCCATTTAGAGGGTCGCTTTTTTTATAAATATCTTTTTTATATGCATCCAAAGCGTTTGTTCCAATTTTGCTTTTCGTAAAGCCGCCGGCGTAGAGAGAATTGATGTCGTCATTTTGCAGGCCGAGAAATTGTAAAAGCGTTTTTTGGTTGGTATGCGGCGTTATTTCAACTGAAATAGTGTGTTCATTAACCGCTTGCGTTGTGGAAACATCTTTTTGTTGAGTTTCTGTCTGGGGTTTTTCAGATGGCGGTGTAATTGGTTTTATCTCTCTGATGAAGCTTACGCGCTGCGGCGTTTCCTGTATTTGGAAATCATCACGATAACGGGCTTCAAAGCCAAGCGCGGGGCTGATATAACCCTTCCAGCCCACAATAACCGGCTGATGTGCGGCGGCTTCATCAATCACATCAATATTTTCAACGTCCATTATTTCTTTTTTGTCTTTAGTATAATTCAGAAGGCCACGTACTTCGACAATTTTTGAGCGATATTTTTGATCATCAAGATTGATATTCAGACTTTTGAGTAAAATAGCGCTGCCGTTATCGAGTTTGAGAAGATGCGTACCCTGGCTGCTTGTTTTAATGCCGCCAAGCGAATCAATTTGACCTATGCGGCGGTCAAGAGGGGCATGTTCTGTAAAATCCGCTTCGCGTATGGCCGGTTTTTGGCAGGCTGATAAGCTTACAGCCGCAATGCCAATGAACAGAATGCCGAAAAGATAAAAATGTTTTTTCATTAGACGAGCCAGTCCGCCTCAGGCGGAGTGTTAAGAAATCAATGCCCTGAACTTGCTTCAGGGGGAACTTTATGCGGTAAAATAAGGTATTTCCATATGTTCATATGCCCGTCGCGTGACCACGCGCCCGCGCGGCGTGCGCTCAAGGAAGCCAAGTTTTAACAGATACGGTTCGTAAATATTTTCCAATGTTTCTTCCTCTTCGGAACTGGCCGCGGATATTGTATTTAAGCCGACCGGGCCGCCTTTAAATTTCTCAATTATAACGCGCAAAATATCACGGTCATTTTTATCCAGGCCGAGTTTGTCAATTTTTAAGATATCGAGAGCCTGTTCAACAATACTTCGATCAATGTTTTTATGTCCGTGTACTTCCGCGAAATCGCGAACCCGTTTTAAAAGCCGATTGGCGATGCGCGGAGTGTGCCTGGCCGCGCCGGCAAGGCGTTTTGTGCCATCAGCATCAATGGAACAGCGCAATATTTTCGCCGAACGCTGAAGAATTTCTTCAATTTCTTCCTGTTCATAAAAATCAAGGCGAAAAACTGTGCCAAAGCGGTCGCGTAGCGGCGAAGACAGCATGCTCAATTTTGTTGTGGCTCCAAGGAGAGTAAATCGAGGCAATTTTAGTCTCATGGAGCGGGCTGACGGGCCTTTGCCAATTATCAAATCAATTCCAAAATCTTCCATTGCCGTATACAAAACCTCTTCCACAACAGGTTTCAGGCGGTGTACCTCATCAATAAAAAGAATGTCAAAATCACGCAAATTTGTAATGATCGCGGCCAAATCACCCTGTTTTTCCAGCGCCGGCCCCGATGTCACACGGATATTGACCCCCATTTCGGAGGCTATGATGTGCGCCAGAGTTGTTTTCCCGAGGCCCGGCGGACCGTGTAGCAAAACGTGTTCAAGGGGTTCTTTTCGGGCCCGCGCGGCCTGCATGAAAATATTTAGATTATTTTTAATACCCTGCTGGCCGATGTACTCAGAAAGGGTTTTTGGCCGCAGCGTAAGATCAGAGTGATTGTTGTCGTTGCTTTTTTTATCCGCTGATAGAAGCCGTTTTTTTGGCTTGTTTCTTTCAATCATGAGTGAAATTGCTGTCAGAAAGGAATTTTTTTATTTGGGTGCAACCGTAGTAGAGACAGGTTTAAAACCTGTCTCTACTACGGTTGCACCCTTCTCAACAATTTTAGTCGGTTTTATTTGAATATGATAGATGAAATTGCGGATTTCTTCGGGGTTGCTGGCATGTTTGAAAATTATCGAAGCCTTGGCGGACGCTGTCGCAACCTGAAAAGTACCAAAATTAAAAATAGAAAATGACGTTAGCAGGCCAAGCTGTTTAATGGCGATGTCCTGAATGTCGCTTAAATCAGCCTCAACTTCCTCACTTAAAAAGAGGCCTTTCCAGTCAACATGCACGATACGCTTGTTTGTTACAATCAGGCGATCCCAAAAATAAAGCACTGAGACATAGATGGCTACAAGTAAAAAAAGGGCCAAAATGCCAGCGTATAGGGTGAACATTTGTTTAGAGTTCAGCACGCCCTGAAAAAAACTTGCCACAAAGAAAAAAGGCAAACTTGCTATGGCAACGCCTAAAACACTTCCCAGCAAAGGCAGTGGATGGTGATAAAAAGTTTTTAAAATGTTTTCATCGGGGGATAAATGCATACTGAACAATGAAAATGCTCACTGATCAATAAAACACCATATCACCGCTAAACGCAATACCTTGGTGCAACGTTTTAATATATAATATTAACAGTATTATCAATTATCAACCCGTTATACATCCGTTATCCATGCGCCCGTAGCTCAGGTGGATAGAGCAACAGCCTTCTAAGCTGTGGGTCGGCCGTTCGAATCGGCCCGGGCGCACCAGTGTATAAAATATGATAGGTCACGCGCCTTTCCATTCAAACAAAATTCTAAAAAAATTTTAGATTTTATGATGAAAATTTTGATATCATCTGATATCAAATGAGGAATCAATGATGAAATTTGAAGTTTTAGTATCAAGTGAGGAATATTCGGATTTCGGATTTATCCACTGTGTGCCGCGAAATATTCTGCCGCTCTGGACGCGGACACAATCAAATCGGTTGAATATCGGCTTTGGCCTGTCAATTTTATAACAATCATTCGGTAAATTGTTTCCGCGATTTCTGCCCGCATCATAGCCTCCTTTGGCTGAAAAACACCATTGACAGCGTTCATCAGATTTTTATCTTTTGCGAATTTCACATACGGGGCATACCAGGCATCTTTCGCGACATCGGTAAAAACGTCTTCATTAAGCGTTGTTTCTGGTTTTATATCTGCAGCGAGTAGCAGCATTTTCAGGAATTCCGCGCGATTGACTGTTTGCACGGGACGAAAACTGTTATCGGGATAACCGTTTACAACACTGTTTTTGTAGGCGGTTCCAACATAATTGGCATACCATTCGTTAACATCGGTATCTTTGAATGGCAAACGGCCTATTTCCAGGAGAGTTTTGTTGGCACCTTTCAAAATAAATTTCAGCGCTTCCACGCGTGAAACTGGATTTTGAGGCTTAAAAGAGCCATCGGGATAGCCTTCTATCACGGCATAATTTTTCAGAAAGTTCAACGCCTGATATACATCGCTCTTTATGGCCACATCTTTAAAGAGTGTCATGGGAATTATAGCGCTGTCGCTTGTAAAAGCGCCGTCCGTAGCCCTCAACCGCAGACCGAATTCCGCTGTCGGCGTCGCCGTTGTTGTAACTTTTCCATCCGCAAAATCTTCCGGGAAAAAGAAATTTTTCTGCAGGGTGGCGCCACCCAAAATTACGCTTAAACTAAGACCATTTTTTGGTTTGTAGTCTTTGAACGGCTTGCGCTGTTGATCCAATCCCTGGATTGTTATATTCAGCGGCACGCCCGGGAAAAACATTTCATCTGTCATAAAAGAAAAACCAGTAATTTGAAGGCCTGGAGGCACGTTCGGTTGAATTGTAGGTGGAGTGGACAATAATGGAGGGGCAGTAATCTGTTGTGCCACAACAGGATTTTGTCCGGCATTCGAAACTACGACAGGCGTATTTGGCTGTAAAGTTGCTGAGGAAGTTGAATTTGTTGCGGTTATTGGTGAATTTGTACTTGTTGCAGGGTTTGATGAAGCCGGCATATCTGTCAATTGAAGATATTTTTGTATGTACATGATGGGATGAATGGTTGTCGCCAGGGCTTTTTCTTTACCAAGGCCGGCATTAATGGCTTCGCTCCAGGTTAAGCCGGCTGCATTGGCTTCCTGATAAGTATACGGCCAGTATGGATGCCATGGCGCCTGATCGTTATCAATCTGAAAATGCACATGTGGCGTGCTGGCCGCGCCACTTTGGCCACTCAAACCAATTTGCTGGCCTTTCCGCACAGTGTCGCCCTCGCTGACGATGACGCTGCCCAAATGGCTGTAGCTTGAATAGTAGGTTGTAGAAATAGCGGCATTATCAAAAGAAGGAAAATTATCATGGCGCACCACAATATGATTTCCAAAACCGCTGTTCATGAGTGAAACTTTCACTACAACTCCACTTCCAATCGAGAAAACCGGTGTATTGCTGGGCACCTTTATGTCAACAGCCAGGTGGCTTCCGACGTGTTCAAGTCCGTCCAATTTGTAATTGCCCATGTACGGCGTGGCATATGTAATTTTAGCGTTGCGTGTAATCAAATCTTCCGCATTATTCCAGCTCAATTGTTCCACTGGTGTTTTGAGTTGATTGGCATCGTAGCGTGGGACGGCAATCAATTTTTCCTGTGGAATTTGATCGTATGGCAGTTTCCACTGGGCTATATCCATAGCTGTCCAATTTGGAACCTTTTGAACCGGCATTACAAGGCCATCATATGGTGGAGATTGTTTGGTTGGGAAAACCGATACAAAGAAGTCACGACCATTTTGACTGACAAACATATTGCTTGCGGCAAAAAAGGCAAGACCTATAATCCAATGCAGGACATGCGGCTGATTGTGGTTTTTATTGTTTTTAATCATGTATTTTTGTTTTGATTTTCCCTACATTATACTAAAAAAAAGGCTTAAAATCAATTCATGACTATATTTATCGGATCATACGTTTTTTTCTTTGAATAAAATTTCAGGAAAAACTATGATCAAATCCGAAATCCGAATAACAAATGTCAATTCAATATCAAAGTTCAAAGGTTCAAATGTCAATTC
>CAZZPB010000100.1:0-3120 GCA_964655905.1 uncultured Candidatus Peribacteria bacterium | reverse complement strand
ACCAATGATCAAGCACCAATATAAATAATTACCAATAACCAAGCGCCAAGCGCCAAATTCCAAACAATATCAAATGATCAAAATTCAAAACGTTTCGTATTTTTTAATTTTGAATTTGTTTGGAATTTGATCATTGGTTATTGATCATTGGTTATTGATCATTCTATGTGTACTACATGAACATTTTCTAAATTCTTTCTGAATTTTTCTGGATAAAAAATTGCGTGATATGAAAAAATGGCTAAAACATTTTATTTGTATCTAAAAAATTTATTTGTTATATTTGGATGAGATGTAAAAACTATCAATGCACGGTATGAAGAATTCTCATAAAAAATGTCAGGAACATATAGCCGGTTTAACCAGGCTCAGCATGGGTTTTATTATGCTTTGGGCTTTTTTCGACAAGCTTTTTGGTCTGGGTTTCCCCACTGCTTCGAATAAATTCTGGCTAGGGGGAACGTCTCCCACGCTGGGTTTTCTTCAATCATCCACCAGGGGGCCGTTGGCCCATTTTTACCAAAATCTTGCAGGCAATGTTGTCGTTGACTGGCTTTTTATGATGGGTTTACTGTTGATTGGTCTCGCTCTTCTTTTTGGTATTGGAATGAAAATAGCGGCATATAGCGGCAGTTTGTTGATGCTCCTTATGTGGTCAGCTTCTTTTCCTCCAAAAAGCAATCCTTTGATTGATCAACATATTATTTATATACTTGTTTTACTTGGCTTAAAGATGGCAAAAGCAGGGGATTACCTGGGTTTCGGCAAAAAGTGGTCAAAAACATCACTTGTTAAAAGATTTCCTATTTTGGAATAAATGAGCAACATTAAGAAATTTGTCGCGGAAAATATTCTCTATCTTGCCTGGATTCAGGCGCTTGTTGCCACGATTGTCAGTTTGTACTTCAGTGAGATTTTAAAACTTCCTCCATGCGTGCTCTGCTGGTATCAGCGTATTTTTATATATCCATTAGCCATAATTTTGCCAATCGGCATTTTCAATAAGGACAAAAAAATCCATCAATATGTTTTGCCGTTGAGTATTGCAGGTATGCTGGTGGCCTTGTACCATAATCTTTTACAAATGCGCGTTATCCCTGAAAGTTTGGCGCCATGCGCAACAGGTGTTTCCTGTACAACAAAATACACCATTTTCAGTTCTGATTTTGTCACCATTCCATTTTTATCACTGCTGGCATTCGCGGTTATTACAGCCTGCATGATTGTATACAGCAGGCTCAATAAAAAAAAATAATTTTATCAATTCAATATGACTTCAGAAACTAAAAAACTCACTATAATTGGGATTGTCGCGCTTGTTTTGATTGCTGGAGCCGTGCTGCTTATTGCTCTTTCACCCAAGGACAATGCCAGGGTTGTGGAGAAAAAAATATTGTATCGTGACAACAGCCATACAACGGCTACAGGCCCTGCTGAAAGTAAAGTTGTGATTGTTGAATTCGGCGATTATCAATGTCCGGCATGTGGCTTTGCTCATCCTATAATCAAAAGAACAATTAGCGAGTATGGAGGGAAAGTAGCGCTTGTTTATCGGCATTTTCCATTGATGCAACACAGACATTCGCTTATCGCGGCGGAAGCCGCTGAAGCAGCGAACCAGCAAGGAAAATTTTGGGAAATGCACAATAGGCTTTATGAAGACCAAAAACGGTGGAGCGTCAGCGACAAGCCGCTGGATATATTTTTGGAATATGCCAAAGAATTTGGCTTGGATACCGAAAAATTCAAACAATCAGTGGAGAGCGCAGCTTTTAAAGAAATTATTGAGAATGACCAAAAAGATGGTGCTAATGCAGGTGTTTCGGGCACGCCAACACTGTTTATCAATGGAGAACAATACTCGGATGGATTCAACTACGAAGCTTTAAAAGCCAAAATAGATTTTTTTTTAAAAACAGGCAAATAAACAGTCAGGGCACTTCATCAATTATTAAAACAATGCAACTTGCAAGTACTGCTTTTAAACATAATCAAAATATTCCATCCAAATATACATGTGACGGAACAAATATAAATCCGCCTTTGCAAATTTCTGAAGCGCCATCAGGCACTAAAACTTTGGCATTAATTGTTGATGATCCGGACGCGCCGGCAGGAGACTTCGTCCATTGGACTCTATGGAATATTGATTCTGGAACTACCGTTATTGTTGAGAATCAAGCGCCGGCCGGCGCAGTTGAAGGTATGACGGATTTTGGCACAGCGGGTTATGGCGGGCCTTGTCCGCCCTCAGGAATTCATCGCTATCAGTTTAAACTTTTTGCTTTAGATACGGCCATTTCTTTAACTTCAAAAGCAGAAAAAGCAGATCTTCTAAAGGCTATGGAGGGGCATGTTCTGGGGCAGACCGTTCTTATTGGCCTTTACAAACGGCCATCTTAATATTTCAAAATAGCCGTGTCGTGGCCCGTATCCTGTCATGCCACACCGACCCATTTCCCTTTTTCATTAAACGAAAACGCGGAAGGGCAAAGCTTATTCAAAAAACAACCGCCACAGTTCGGTTTCACCGCTTTGCAAATCGTTCGACCGTGCTCAATCAGCAAATAAGCGCTTACACCCCAGTCTTTTCCTGGAATTGCTTTCATGAGGTCCTGTTCAATTTTTTCGGGATTGTTATGGTTGGAAATCCCCAGCCGCTGCGACAGACGGCGCACGTGCGTGTCAACGGCAATACCTTCAACAACCGAGTAGGCGTTATACAAAATCACATTTGCGCTTTTACGCGCTATACCCGGCAAAATAAGCATTTCCTGCATGGTTTTCGGCACACGCCCATCATATTTCTCAATCATAACGCGGCAGGCTCCCTGAATACTTTTGGCCTTATTCCGGAAAAACCCCGTAGAACGAATGGCTTTTTGCAACTCTTCAATGTTTGCGTTGGCGTAATGTTGCACAGTGGGATATTTTTCAAACAGAGCAGGTGTCACAATATTTACCCGCACATCCGTGCATTGCGCCGATAAAATTGTTGCCACCAGCATTTCCAGCGGATTTTTAAAGTGAAGCACGGTTTTTGTCTGCTTGTAGCGCTTTTTCATTAGATCCAGCATCGCCAAAAACTTTTTGGAATCCTTCTCTATCTTTATTTGATAA
>CAZZPB010000099.1:0-4830 GCA_964655905.1 uncultured Candidatus Peribacteria bacterium | reverse complement strand
GCTTCAACGAACAATACACCGTCGAAAATCACATCATCTCATTCTTTGAGCACGATCTTGGTTATGAATACAGTAAGCCGGAAGATTTTAAGAAACTGCGGGAATTTGAGACGGAATATTTGATTCTCCCTCACCTTAGGGCCGCTATTAAGCGGATAAATCAGCTTGAAGATGATACGGAGGTGGAAAATGTTATCCGTGAAATCAAAAAAATTGAGACCAACGAAGGATTTTTGGAAGTAATGCGCAACGGTGTGAATTTACAGGATCCAAAAACAAGAACGATGAGGGATTATAAAATCATCGATTTCGATAATCCCGACAATAATCACTTTGTCATTACCAATCAGTTTGTTTTTGAAGGCAATGAAGAAAATATCCGTCCAGATATTATCATATTCCTGAACGGTTTGCCGACTGCCGATATTGAGGCAAAAAGTCCTACCGCGTCTTTTACGGTGAATTATGAAAAAGCAATTGATCAGATTAAACGATACGAAAGAAATGCTAGAAAATTGTTTTTGCCGAACTGTTTTAATGTTGCCACGGATGGCTTGAAAACTGTTTACGGAGCTACGGGATCGCCCAAACAGTATTTCTTTGAGTGGCGTGATGACGATCTTGAAAAACCTGTTGGAGGAAATCTGGAAATGACCCTGTTTATGCTGTTTCGGGAAGATCATCTTTTAGATATTATTAAGAATTTTCTTGTTTTTGAAAAAGAAAAAGGACGAATCACCAAGAAAATCTGTCGCTATCAGCAATTTAGAGCAACAAATTTGATTGTGCGGCGCGTTATTGAGGGAAAGAAGAAAAAAGGTCTGATTTGGCACACACAGGGCAGCGGAAAGAGTATCACCATGTTTTATACCGCCTGGAAACTGCGCTTTGAGCCACACTTGAAAAATCCGAAGGTTTTTATTCTCGTTGATCGTATTGATCTGGATGATCAGATTTTTGAAACCTTTATCAATTGCGGAGGGAAAAATGTTATTCGCGCAACTTCACGCCGTGATTTGGAACAAAAAATAAAATCACCGGAACGGGGCATTTTTATTTCTACGATTCAAAAGTTCAGCGAACTTGGAAAAGATGTGGAAAATTTGGATGACAACCTGATTGTTCTTTGTGATGAAGCACATCGCGATAATGAGGGTATCTCGGCGATAAAATTGCGGAGCACCATGAAAAACGCCTTCTTTTTCGGCTTTACAGGTACACCCATTGATAAGAAAACGCTCAACACTCACCGAAACTTTGGTGAGGAAGGCGAAAGGTATCTTGATTACTATTCCATTCAACAAGCTATTGATGACGGAGCCACCTTGCCCGTAACTTACGAAGCACGACTTTCAAAATTTTTTATTGATGAAGCAGAGGTGGATGAACAATTTGAAGAATTTACCGCTGACCTTTCTGATGAAGAAAAGCAGGAATTGATCAAAAAATATGGCAAAAAATCGGCCCTGGTTAAGCTCGAAAAACGAATGCGAGCCGTAGCATTGGACATTGTTGAACATTTCAAACTTTATATTGAGCCCAATGGATTTAAAGCCCAGATAGTCTGTTATGACCGTGAGGCTTGCGCTGTATATAAAAAATTACTTGATGAGCAAATTCCGAAAGAATGGTCAAAGGTGGTGTATTCCCCGGGAGATCCAAACAGTGATGATGAACAATTGAAAAAATACAACACGAGCAAGCGCGATCGTGAAAAAATCATTGATGCCTTTAAGAGCAAAGACGACCCGCTTCGCTTTTTAATTATCTGCGATATGCTTTTAACCGGATTTGACGCGCCAATTGAGCAGGTAATGTATTTGGATAAGCCACTACGCGATCATAATTTACTTCAGGCAATCGCAAGAACAAATCGCATTTATAACAAAGAAAAGGGCTGCGGAAAAATCATCGATTATTACGGAATTACGAGAAATTTGCATGAGGCTCTTAATTTTGATGAGGGCGTGATTGACAGTGCAATGATTGACATTGATGAGTATAAAAAACGATTTAAAGACCTATTTAACGAGATTCTAAAATTATTCACCGGAGTAAATACGGAAGATGCATCAATGGAAAATTTGAGAAAATGCCTGAAGCTCTTTTTTGAAGATAAAAATAAACAGCAATTCTTCTATGACAATTACAACAATTTAAAAATTCTTTTTGAAATCTTGTCACCCGATCCATTTTTGATCGACTACCTCCGCAAGTTCGCATGGCTGGCGAGTTTTTATATCGCATTTATTAAGGAATATCGAAGTGAGGAAAGTAGCCACGGTTTGAGCGAATATGGCGGTAAAATGCAAAAATTGATTCAATCAAGTGTTGATTACGAAGGTATTACAAAGAATTTTAGAGAACTAAGAATTAACGATATTTATACGCTCGAAAGGCTGGAAAAAATGGACGATGAAGAAAAAGCGATAAACCTTGAAAAGATGTTAAAACGGGAAATTTCAATCAATATTGAAACAAATCCGGTTTTCAAAAAATTCAGCGAAAGATTGATGGCAATCAGAACCGACTTTGAACAAAATCAGATCGACCTTGCGGAAAGAATAAAAGCATATTTTGAGCTTATGGAAGATATAAAGCAGGTTGGCGATAAAGCTAAAGATATGGGGCTGGATCTTAAAGAATATGCAATTTTTACAATAACCGAGGGATTTTCAGAAGATGCATCCAAAGAAGATCTTATCGAATTTTCAAAAGTAGTTACTGCCAGACTCGATGAAATTCTGGATAAAGAATGGCAAGAGTCGTCGAAAAGAGAGGCTTTTTTGAAAGATGTAAAAAAAGAGGTTCAAATTTTGATTCTTAAAGAATTTAAGGAGAGAATTAAGATAAAAGATTTTCAAAAATATTTAAATGAACTGACTGATCTGATAATCAAAAAATTTTAATGATGAAAGAAATAACGTTGTACGATCGCAAAATTCCTTATTCAATAAGGACAAGTACTCGCGCAAAACGACTACGGATTGCGGTTTATTGCAATTGCGATGTTGTTGTAACCTTGCCTCATACTAAAACGGTTTCTGACGTAGAAATTTATCTCAAGGAGAAGGCAAAGTGGATATCCGGAAAATTAGAGTTTTTCAGGAAAGCCAAAGGACTTCAAATTAAAAATAAATCTGTCGGCTTTGCAGACAATAAGGGAAAAGCCTATGAATTAGCACTTAGGATTATTGGGAAATTCAATAAAGTTGGTGAGTTTAAATACAACAAAGTCATTATCAAGAGCCATAAAACAAAATGGGGCAGTTGTTCAAAAAAGGGCAATTTGAATTTTAATTATAGGATTGTTTTTTTACCGCGACGTTTGGCTGAATATATTATTGTTCATGAACTTTGTCACTTGAAGGAGTTAAGTCACGATCGGCGGTACTGGAACCTAGTGGAAAAAACACTGCCGAATTATAAAAATCTTATTCATGAGTTAAAAAATAATTATTAGGCATTAGTTTTTTTTCAATTCTGTTGATACTGATGAGTTTCCATAGGGCAGGTATTCTTGCCTGTCAGCCCTTTTCCGTGTCAAATTTTCACAAAACCACATTCCCCGCCGCCCGCCCTCCTTCGGAGGCTGGGCGTGTAAACGGGTTCACCAGCCATAGCTTCAGCGGAGGCTGGGCGTGTAAACGGATTTATCAGCTCCCTCAACAATTACACGGTATTTTTTCGATTTTAAAGACTGGCACCGTATAGCGCGATGTTTTTGGCAATTGAACGCGTAAACGGCCAATTTTGGACCTTTTGACCGCTTTTGGCAACGGCATTGGATCGAATAATCGCGCAGTGATAATTGGTGAAAAAAAACGTGGCATCATGGGTATTAAAATAAAAAAATAATGTAACGCAATCCTTGTAGGGAACAAAAATTTTTGTTCCCTACAAGGATTGCCCCTATTGTTTGTAGAAACGCAAAAGGCCGGTAACAACGCCCTGGATACAAAGTTCATTTCCGGGATAAATGTTTTCGTATCTTTGATTTTCCGGTTTAAGATAAATACGGTCTCCATTTTTCATATAGCGTTTTACCGTGCTTTGGTTGTCAACAAGCGCAACGACAATATCAAACGGTTTTGCCTCCAGCGTGCTGCAGACAATAACAAGGTCGTCTTCATGAATACCGGCATCCATCATGCTGTCGCCTTTTACCCTAAGCAAAAAAGAACCTTTTGTCTTATAAACAAGGTCTTTACTCATTGTTATCCAGTTTTCAACATATTCTTCGCTAAGTACGGGATTGCCTGCCGGCACCATGCCCAGAAGCGGCAACTTCAATTCCGTTGTTCCAAGACGAGCTTTCACACTTTCCAGAAGCTTTATGCCGCGAGGAGTATCATCTTTTTTTATATATTTCTTTTCTTCAAGGGCCTTCAGATGTTTTAAAATGCTGTTATCCGAATTGACGCCAAAATATTCACGCATTTCACGCAATGTCGGAGATGAGCCATTTTTAAACTGGTATTCCTCAATAAAACGCAGAACAGCTTCCTGTTTTTCCGTAAGAACTGTGTCCATAATCGTATAAATAATAAAAATAAATGGGGGCAATTGATGGATTGCCAACCCAGTATAGGTGAGTATATACTCACCGTCAAGTTATTTATTGATAGAGCTCGCTTCGGCTCAGAACTGGCTTGCGCCCTCTTCTTCGCCTTGCTCGCGCTCGCGCCGTGCGCTCGCATGAAGCTCCCCGTAGAAGCGGGCTTCAGAATACCATTGGCATGAGCCAATGCATGAATGCCGTTCGCCCGAAAGGCGACAAGCGCAGCTTGAATGCAAGAGATACGAATCATACGCAAATGACTTTGAATA
>CAZZPB010000098.1:0-8111 GCA_964655905.1 uncultured Candidatus Peribacteria bacterium | reverse complement strand
CTCGAACTTTATGAAAGCCGGAAGCGGGCTTTCTTAAATAAGCGTCCAAGTCATTGCGAAAATTGCAAAGGCGTTAGGCGTTTCAATAGAAGATTTGATAGAATAATCTTATGACCAAAAAAGGAATCTCCACCGCTACGGTGCACAAAGTACCAGTGGATTTACGAAAAGTTCTTACTTCTTCCCCAGCGGCGAGAGCAGCATGGGAGGATATTACGCCACTCGCGCGTAATGAGTGGATCTGCTGGATTGAGTCCGCCAAGAAAGCGGAGACGCGGAGCCATCGGATTTTGAGGACACGCACGGAGCTTATAGACGGAAAACGCCGACCCTGTTGTTGGGCCGGCTGCATTCATCGTTGAAATAATCGGAATCGGCACACAACGTCAGTTGTTTCGATAGAATAAACCTATGTCCATTCGACAAGCTCAGGATAAACAAAAAATCACATCGCATTTGTGGTTTGATAAAGAAGCCAAGGAGGCAGCCGAGTTCTATACCTCTATCTTGCCTAATTCAAAAATCACGAACACGACCACGATTCACAACACCCCGTCCGGTGATTGCGATATTGTCTCGTTCACGCTTTCGGGGCTGTCATTCATGGCCATTAGCGCGGGCCCGCTTTTCAAATTCAATCCATCGGTATCGTTTTTTGTTTGCTGCGAGACCAAGGAAGAGGTTGATGCCTTGTGGGCGAAACTCTCCCAGGGTGGTTCGATACTTATGGAGCTTGGCGAGTACCCATTCAGTAAAAGGTACGGATGGTTACAGGACAAATACGGTTTATCGTGGCAAATAATGTTTATGGGCGACCAGCCATTCAAGCAAAAAATCATTCCTGCGCTTATGTTTGTTGGGAATATGTGCGGGAAAGTAGAAGAGGCTCTCAATTTTTACACATCGGTATTTCACAATTCGGAAGTAAATTATATTCTCCGCTACGGCAAAGGAGAAGAGCCCGATAAAGAAGGAACCGTAAAACACGCCGGTTTCATACTCGAAGGACAGCAGTTTGCGGCAATGGAAAGTGCCAGTGAACACAAATTTGCTTTCAATGAGGCCATTTCGTTCATTGTGCACTGCGACACCCAGAAAGAAATAGACTACTATTGGGGCAAGCTCTCCGTCGATCCAAAGGCAGAACAGTGCGGCTGGCTCAAAGACAAGTACGGCCTCTCATGGCAAATTGTCCCCACCATTATGGACGAGATGTTTAAGGACAAAGATGAAAAGAAACTGGCTCAAGTGACCGAAGCCTTTCTCAAAATGAAAAAGTTCGATATTGATATTCTCAAGCGGGCATATGAGGGGAAATAAGGATTTGCCGCCAAAGAAAAATTTGTCATGCATGAGACAAATCCACCACGCCGTAGGGAACGGTCGCGACCGTTCCCTACGGCGTGTAAACTTGTTCACCAGCCAAGGCTCCGCTGAAACTATAGCTTGCAAACAAGGTGTTATGATAGTATCGGGGCAAAGTGTTAAAAAAACTAAAATTACAAATGGATTTTTATGAAATATTTATTTCTGTTTTTCGCTTTGATAATAATGACTATAGGAACTGGTTGTATGTCCGTGTCGGCGCCTATAAAAAAGGCAATTGATAATGTTCCTGTTTCATCATCTTCAAATGATTACATCGACGCGGATAGCTCTGCAGGGCGCTATATTCAAGCACAAACGGAATTAAAAACATTAGGGGAAAATTTTGGCGCCAACCGTTTTATTCCTTCCAAATATCTTACTGGAATTGTGGATTTAAAATTGCCAGAAAAAGATTGTGTAGGAGTCGAAAATGGATACACGTTTGGAGGAGATTTGTTAAATTCCCTTGCTGGCGATGAAAAAGCTCAGCAAAAAGTAAAACTTTCAGTGTTTTCCTCCTCATATCTTTCTTCTTTACGGGCCCGACTGGACAAGTATATTGCCACTCATTACAGCTCGAATCTTTTTCCATTTTATGTCTGCCATCTTGCGGAAGGAATCGACCTGATAGCAGGGAGCCTATGGCCCAAAGATAAATCGCCTTATTCAATTAAAACTTCAACTTCATATCGCGATCCTGATCAGGTATTTTATGATGTAAAAGTTAGTGATGAATTTATGCATGAAAAAACTCTATTATTACTTCGTTCTGATACGGAGTATGAATTTAAAAATATTCAAACCATTATCGCTAATGCTACAGGTGGTGAAACCAGGCCATGTGATGCTGCCCTTACCAAATCCGGAATACACTGGAGTTGTTTTACCGGATTGGGGGTAGATGCTAAAAATAACGCTACTTTCGAAATGTATGATGATTGGCTGTTATCTTTGGATGGAAAGATCATCAAAGAATGGCGCAAACCTTAAAGGCTGCAAAAAGAGTCTGGCCGAAATTTTCGCTATAACTGAAAGCAATTGAACGATCATGCCCTTTTTGCCGCAAGTTTTTTTAGTTGGAGCGCAAATTTACCCGGATTTTTCAAAAGAGTTCGTTGCGCGCTGACGCTTATTTTAATGTGGTACGTTTTTCCACTCAGAGGATCAACAATCTTCTTTGTGGTCAGATTTGGATTGAAACGGCGCAGCGTCTTGCGGTTTGAATGGCTTACATTATGGCCTATGTGAGGCCTTTTTCCGGTAAGTTGGCAGACTTTAGACATAAGACGGGCCCTAAGGGCCTGTTAAGAAATTAATGCCCCGCCAAAGCTTCGGCGGGGCAACCATTTGTGTAATGAGAAAAAATGGTTAAGTTGGCAAAAACGCCTTTGTAGTTTACCATTGCCGTGCTCTTTTACAAGGGCATTAAACTATTTGGTATGGATTTTACCATCATCATTGCCCTGGTTATCGCAGTTACCATTCATGAATTTTCCCATGCATGGGTCGCGAATAAACTTGGCGACCCCACGGCTAGATTGGCCGGCCGCCTTACGCTTAACCCATTTGCCCATCTGGATATTTTAGGCACGCTGATGCTGTTTCTTATTCACATTGGCTGGGGCAAGCCGGTTCCCGTCAATCCGGAATATTTTAGCAGGCCAAAGCGCGATTCGGCTACAACGGCTCTGGCTGGACCTTTTTCTAATTTACTTACTGCAATTGTTCTGGCTGTTTTTTTGAAGTATTTTTCGCGTTTTTTTTCACCTAATTTGGATAATTTTGTAAATACCGTCTTTGATATAAGCATACTGCTTTTTGTCTTTAATATGCTCCCATTTCCACCTCTGGATGGGTCAAAAATTGTTGGTATTTTCGTGCCGAACCGGTTTTACCATTTTTATCAGCGATATTTGGAGTATGGGATGCGTTATTTTATTTTTTCCTTGCTTTTTGATCAATTTATTTTGATACGGATTTTGGGATTTTCACTTTTACAAATATTTATGGGGACGATTTTTGTTTTTCTTAAGACCATTTTGCTTCTTGGAACCTGAAATTTTTGCGTGTTTTTTTTGTCCATTTCTGATAAAAATAAAAACAATGTCAATTACCACCTTTAGTACGGTGATTTTCAGTTGACCACAACAGCTGGTTATGTTTTACACAAGCCAAAAATGGAAATAAAATATATTTGCGTTTAGTTTTTTGATTTGCTAGAGTTAGGCCACTCTGTTTTGTTCGTTCAAACTTCTAATACTCTCTCTTCACAACATTTAAGGGTTTCCAATATTTATCAATCGTTCGCGGTTGATGTGCGGGAGCCCACGCTGGATACTGGGGGTTTAGTATCTTTGAAGTTTTACGACACGATGGAGACACTTAAGGAGTATTCTAAAGAAAAGGAGCCCCGCCGAAGCGGGGCTCCTTTTTAATTTGTTTTTTAGATGTTTGGTAATCAGGATCAAGTGACTCAAGCGTCTGAAAAACGCGCAACACAAACCTTAGGCCCTCCCCGCTTTCGCGAGGATGACAAACGACCTTCCACGCTTTCGCGAGGATGACAAACGACTTTCCACGCTTTCGCGAGGATGGGGTGACAATCAGCTTGCGCTAATATGAAGTATTAATAAATTAATTCCGTCTGTCATTCCCGCGCAGGCGGGAAATGAACGTTTTCTAAATTATTTCTGAAATTTACGGCCAAGTTGCCTTGATGGCGTTTATCCAGCCGCCGTATTCGCTGCTTTTGCGGACGTCGGGTGCCTGTTCAATGTGAATAAATTTTTGAGTGTATATTTTGGAGGAAACTGCGCAATAATCCGGCGCGGCTGGGTTATTTAAATAGCGGCCTTCGGTGTTGCCTGTAGCGGTCAAACCACATTCAGGCGTGTCGCCCATGACCGTAACCGAAAATTTTGGAAAATATTTTTGCAGATTTGCTTTCAATTTCAAAACGGTATCATCCGGCTTGGGTGTTGACGTTGTGCCCTGGCTTATAAACATATCAACACCCGGGCATGTACTCACAGCCATGCCATGCAGTTGAAGCTGCGTCCAGGGTTTTGAACCATACCAGGCGTCTATTTCCTGTGTGGCGGGCCAAAACAAGTTGGCTATATTATGCGCGGCATCAGATGTTTCATATCCATTATCGCAAGTACTTGTCCCACCCAGATTACGCGTAGCCCCGGCAAGCAAAAACGTGCGGCTGTCCGTTCCTTTAAATACATTTATACCCTGATATTCGGTCTTTGAGTCATCAATAGGATGAGTGATCGCGATGTTCAGCTCACGGGCCGGATTGTTATTAACAATGAAAGTTCCCCATCCATTATCAATTTTTCCATCATTATCTTTATCCCCGCTTTCAATCAGGAGGCAGTAACTTTTTGAATTTTCGGAATCGGTGAAAGTTCTTATATTGTAAATACCGATTAAACCTGAAGGAATAGTAATATTGTCGCACTGTTTATTGAGCATTTGCTTCACTACAGCGCGAAAATCTGCCTGTTGAGCACTTGTTGGTATCAAAAAAGGTCCAAAATGGTCCATTATACAGACAATAAGAGTATCCAGCGTATTGGCGGTTTTGCATGCAAGGGGCCCCAATGGAGCCGTGGAAAGGGGTGTAGATGTTGTTGTAGTCGATGGTGGCGGAGTTGGAGTTGTACTGGTAGTTGATGTGGCAGTAGCGCCGGAAGCCGCCGTAGAGCCGGTTGCAGCTGATGGTGTTGAGGTTGTTGTCCCAGTGGCGGTTGTCGTTGTAGTCGCGTCTGTTGTTACGGTAGAGAGGGGTTTAAAACCCGTATCTACCGTAACAGGCTTAAATTGAAGATAAAACCTGTACATTATTTCTGCGAGCTTGGCCCTCGTAAGGTCACGGGCTGGGAAAACCATATTGCGAAGATCAGCATCAATAAGATTTTTTGCTTTGGCATAAGCGACGTATTTGCCGTACCACTGGTCTTTAAAGGCATCTTTATATGGATCCTCAAAAACCAGAATGCTGCCAAGGTCAATTTTATTGGCTGTCAATAAAATTTTCAGATTTTCAACAAGATTGACAGCCTGATATGGCCTAAACGTTCTGTCCGGATAACCCTCAACAATACCCAACATATAAGCCTTTGTTACATAATTTGAATACCATGCGCCTGGCTCAATATCGTTAAATTTCATACCTGTAGGGAGGGGTTTCAAACCTGTCTCTACAGATATTCCGGAACCAAGCAGAATGATCTTTAAAGCCTCGGCGCGGTTTACAGTTTGGTCGGGTTTAAAACTACCGTCAGGGTAGCCCGAAATAACCCCCCGATTTTTAAGATCAATAATCGCTTTGGCATTTGGATGCGTTGCAGTCACATCAGAAAAGGTAGTAACAATCCCTGAATCATCAATGCCTTTTGCTATGGCGGCAAACGAGTACAGCACCCCCGCAACTATTACTGTTCCAATAAGAAAAATGCTAATTCGGGACGATTTTTTCATGCGCTGATTATAAAGTACTGTAGGCGAAAATTCAAAATCTGGCCGTTTATTACAAATTGTCTATTTGACATATAAATTTTATTATTCTATAATTTGAGGAAACGTTTAAAAAAATAAAATTTATATTTCTTAATCAATACCAATATGGGAAAACAAAAAAATATTCTTGCCCTCATACTATTTGGGCTTGGAGTTGCTTTGGTTGGCACAATAGGGGCAACAACCCTTCAAACGTCGCTGATAGCAAAGGAGCCAGATCAGACGCAATCTTCCGGCACGCAAAATTTTCAAGCTGATCTGGGATCGGTGCTGGAACAGTCATCCCAATCTTCTGATAAGGAAACGCAGTCGGATCCGACAAACAGTGTTCACCAATCCGATGATGACGCCAGGGCGCAGGCCTGTAAAGATTTTAGAGCATACCTTGCCTCAATAGAAAAAGAATTATCTGAAATGGTTAAAAATTTACAGGCGGATAATGGTGCTGCTTTAGATCCCTCTGTTGAAAAGGCACGACTTGCCATAGAAGATTTAATAAAGTCATTAAAGGGACTTTTGGCAAATTGTGAGGGCGCTACTGAAGTTGCCATAAAGGAATCAACGGAGGCCGTTGAGGGGAAATGGAAGGTATTCCAGAATGCTGTTGATGCTTTTCTTAAATCCCAGCAAAACTTGGCGCTTCAAAAGGAATTGCAGGCAGCCAAGGACGAATGTGCTTCAAATAGGCGGCACCTGGATGAAAAAAATAAAGCTATTCTGGAAATATCACCCAATACAAATAGTACTCTGCAAACTGGTCTTAAAAAACTTGAAATTAGCTACAAAGATCAATGCGTTACAATGATTGCTACAATGGAAAAGGCCATAAAAAATGGTGACCTGGTTGCTTTTTCGAAAGATAATGAAAAATTTTGGGAAAATGATAAAAAATTTCTTGTAGCGATCCAGGAGTTGGCTGCAATGCTGGAAGAGGTAAAAACTAAACAGTATTTAGTCGCTGTCGCAAAGGAAAGATTGACCGAAATGACCGAAACAACATGTAAAGATATAACAGCGGCTTATAATAGCATATCAAGCCGGCAACGCTCTGAACTGCTTACGGGTATTTATCAACGGTTAAAATGCAATGGCCAACTGATAAATGGAATGCAGGCAATTCTTAAAGAAAAGGAGCCCGATACCAAAAAATTTGGTATCGCCGCTGATCAATATACACTCTCTGCCGAACAATTTTGGAAAGAGCTTGAAAGAATTGAAGTAGCCGCAAGTTTTACTAATTTGAAGGAAAATTATAAAGTAATGGTTCAAGACAGAGTTGCTCTGCAAAAAGATGTGCAGGAACAACAATTGCCATTAACTGCCGACCAGGAAGCTGCGATAAAAAAGTATGAAGTTGCCTATTCTGATATTTTAGATGAAGCTAAAGCATCAGGCGCGACGCTTGATTATGCAAAAATGGCTTCTATTGAAGCTAGAACGGAGAAAATTGCCGACAATTTTTATCGGGCGCTGGATCAGATTTATATTGATCTTGAAAAACAGGATATTTTAAGGGAAGCTTCCGAAGCCATTTCAACGGTAAAAGGTTATGTTGAAGAAAGTACCAGAATGCTTACTGAACGGGAAACAACACCTTTGGAACATCAGCAGTGTCTTAAAGCAGCCAAGGATATCGAAGCGGTTAGCAAAAAATTGCAGGAAACGAATGATTTAGCCACTATGCGCAAGCTGAAAGAACAATTAAAGGGGCGTGCTGCAACGGCTAGAGCACGTTGTGGCATCAATGACCGGGGTCCGGGTTGGGGCCGATAAAGTAAGTTTACCAAAAGCGCCCCGCCGCCGCTGTAGGGAACAGGCATGCCTGTTACCTACAGCGGCGGCGGGGCGCGTGATGATTTAGGTCGCGGCAGCGGGTTTGCGAATGTCTTTGCGCTTGTGCAAGACCGTTTTTCTGCACTGGTTGCAGAATTTTTTTAGTTCCTTCTTAACTTTATCATTACTTTTTTTGTTGTACGCGGTCACATAGTTGCCACGAGCGCACACACTGCAGTTCCAGACACAATATTGACTTTTACCTTTAGCCATTTTGGGGCCTGTAAAGAATAAATTATTAAGCCCCGGTAATGTACCCAAATAATGAATGCAATGCAAGTAGAGGCGAATAGTTTATTAGGGGGAGCAGGATTTGGTGCCCAACTAAAAGCATGGGCGGCGGGTTGGGTTTAGGTTTTTTTTTTTTTAAAAATTATAAA
>CAZZPB010000097.1:0-4120 GCA_964655905.1 uncultured Candidatus Peribacteria bacterium | reverse complement strand
AACCAATGATCAAATTCCAAACAAATTCAAAATTAAAAAATACGAAACGTTTTGAATTTTGATCATTTGATATTGTTTGGAATTTGGTGCTTGGTTATTGGTAATTATTTATATTGGTGCTTGATCATTGGTCATTTTTAATAATTCCTAAAATCACACCGGCCACTCCACCGGAATGGGATTCTTGCCAATTTCATTGGCGCGCAACGGACGATGCAGCAGCAGACTTTGATCAAGAAGTTCCAGTGGAATATCCATTAAAAACTGCGAAGGAGAGCTGGAGCGCGTTTCGCCGTATAGCATGCGGTTTTTGGCATGGGTAAGGTAAAGTTTATCTTTTGCCCGCGTCAAAGCCACATACATGAGCCGCCGCTCTTCTTCCAGCTCACTATGGTCAAGAAGACTGCGCGAATGCGGGAAAATGCCGTCCTCAAGCCCTACAACAAAAACCACAGGGAATTCGAGCCCTTTCGCGGAATGGACTGTCATCAGGGTAATTGCATTGTCCTGCTCGTCCAGATGGTCAATATCGGCCACAAGCGCCACTTCTTCAAGAAAAACAGTCAGCGACAGGGCCGGTTCAAGTTTATCGTATTTTGCTGCCACATTCATAAGTTCATAAATATTTTCCAAACGCGCGGTGCCTTCAACCGTATTGTCATCAATCATTTTTTTATATTCCGTAAGATCCAAAACGTGTTTTATAACCCCGGAAATTGGAAATCGTTTGTTGATGCTTTGAAGATCTTTGATAAGCTCAACAAAGCGTTTAAGAGTTTCAATTTTGGCATCGGGAAGATTGCCAACATGGCTCATCCTTTCCATCACCTGGAACAATGAAATTTTATTTTGGATGCCATATTGTTGCAAAATTTCAATTGTTTTTGTGCCAATTTTTCGGGCCGGAGTATTGATAACGCGTAAAAGACTGACGTTGTCGTTCGGATTTTGAACAAGCCTTAAATAGGCAATTATGTCTTTAATTTCCTTGCGTTCATAAAAGCGGATGCCTCCAACTATTTTATAAGGCAATCCATAGCGCAAAAAAGCTTCTTCAAAAAGACGCGACTGCACGTTTGTGCGATACAAAACGACAAAATCACGATGATTTGGAGTTTCATGGGCGCGGAGTTTGTCTATGATTTCCCTTGCGACAAATTCGGCTTCCTCCCGTTCATTTTCCAGGGTTTTGAGCGTAATTTTTTCACCGCCGGCGCGCTGGGTCCATAATTTTTTCTCTTTGCGTTTGGAATTTTTCACAATAACATTATGCGCCGCATCCAAAATATGCTGTGTGGAACGATAATTTTCTTCCAAAAGAATGACTTTTGCTTCCGGATAATCTTTTTCAAAACTTAGAATATTGCCAATATTGGCTCCACGAAAACCATAAATGCTTTGATCCACATCGCCGATTACGCAAAGATTGCGGTATTTTTTGGCGAGCAGATTGGTTAAAACATACTGGGCATGGTTCGTATCCTGATATTCATCAACGGAAATGAATTGGAATTTTTCGTGGTATTGATTGAGTATATCCGCCTCTTTGTTAAAAAGTTCGACTGTTTTCATTATGAGATCGTCAAAATCAAGCGCGTTGTTTTTTTTCAGAGCTGCCTGATATTTCTCATACACTTCCGCTACCCGCTGGGTAAAAGTGCTGTGAGCATGGGAATAATATTGTTTTGGAGTAATAAGCTGATCTTTTGCGCCGGAAATATAGTGTAAAACGGCTTTGGGATTGACCTGTTTCTCATTAAGGTGAAGACTGGCAAGAATCTGCTTCACAAGAATTTGCTGATCCGCCATATCATAAATGACAAAGCTGTTTTCATAGCCCAAAAGCTGGATGTGTTTGCGCAAAATACGCACGCACGCGGAATGAAAAGTGCTAACCATGGGCAGATAAGTGTCGTTTTGTTCTTTTTTGAGGAGTTTTATGACGCGGTTTTTCATTTCCCCTGCGGCCTTATTGGTAAATGTCACCGCCAAAATATTCCATGGCTTGACATTTTTTTCCTGAATAAGATAGGCAATTCGGTGAGTGAGAGCCCGCGTTTTACCCGAGCCCGCGCCGGCTATGACCAACACGGGTCCGTGGGTGGCTTTCACGGCTTCCTGCTGTTTTGGATTGAGAGAAAGGAGAATATCAGACATCAGACGAGCCCGAAGGGCTTGTTAAGAAATTACAGCGACCGAAGGGAGCAACCACAGACGAGCCCCCGCGTACGCGGGGGTTTGTTAAGAAATTACCGCCCCGCCTTCGCCAAGGCTTCGGCGGGGCAACCATCTATTGACAAAAGATAATTAAATGTTTAGAATCGTGCAGTTGTCTTGGAAATTTGTAAAAATCATACCTCAATAAATGCACTGCATGTATACACAACGGCATCTTAACATATTACCAAACAGAGTCGACAGATACATTGATGACGTCCTAAACAGCCTTGACGAACAATTCGCAATGATAGCAAAGACAAGAAATCTTGTCGATGCTTTGTGTAGAAAGGTTTTTGCAGAAGCACTTGACTGTGCAAGGTTAGAAGAAGTGCATCAGCAATATAATCAAAATGATAATCATATACAAGGGTGCACACCGGAAAAAGTGGCCGCAGCCCTTATTGACAATGTGAAGACTGGTATAATTAGTAAACAAATGCCACCAGATAGCGATGATGTTTTTGAAATAATTGCACAATATTTATTGAATGTTGTATTTAGCGCTTATGGAGATGATGATATTTATATGTTGTATCTTAGTGATGAGGATGTGATATGCGTTGCGGAAGCATTGCTTCGTGGTGCTTCAGAAAAAGAACTTGTCGCAATTATAACCGTAAATTTACTTGCACATGAAGAAGTAATTACGACGTCACAATCATCTTAGTCCCAATCTCACTGAAATTCCAGACAAATTCTGCATCTTTAGGCAGCAGACGGATGCAGCCATGGCTGACGGTGCGGCCAATGTGATTTAGAGCCTCTGTCCAGAAAACGCCTTTGTCGTTTGCCAAGCTTGGGAGAGAATGAAGTCCATAACCTCCCTTCTTAAACATCTGAAAAAACGGCATGATGTAGTGCGGTTTTTTGGCTCCTACGCGCACTTCCTGCTTTGATAAAATATTATAGGTCCCGCGCGGCGTGGGGGTTTTTTTTGCGCCGGTGCTCACTGAAAATGTCCGCACAACCGTATCCCCAATTTTTACAAACATTTTTTGCTGCGCAAGTTTCACTTCGATATTTTTATCACCAGTGAGGTTAAGTTGGCTAAGATTAGCGCTTTTTTGCACGTAGGCAAGATATTCTTTCTGAGTTTTGTCCAATTGAACATTCCCAACTTTGATATCCACTGAAAAAACTGCATCATCCTCAATCCAGGTGATTCCCTCCGCCACCGGAGCAAAGAATTCACGATAAAGGCCGGGCTCCATTGGAGCTTTTGCCCAAAAAGTAAAAGTGGCTACATCATAAGGATTTACCTGCCTGCTTTCCATCCGAATACGGTTTGGAGAAACCCAATTTGTTTGCATATTGGCTAAATCGTTAAAAAATGGGCTCTGGCGGTCCTTATCCCTATGGGTTCCCAAATTGATAATGGGGCCTTTTTCGCAGCCACTTTCGGATGAAAACCATGGCACATTGCTGTTATTTTGGATGTGTGCCTGCATCATAAATACTTCGCCGGGAGCAACAAAATTCTTGCGGCTCATCGCCAGAAAACGGCCGGAGAATGCTGTTTTTTCGGGAGCCGTGTAATCACATTGAACAACACCTGAAGATTCTTTAGGCAAAGCACGCGAAAAGGGCACAGTTTCATCAGTAAGTATTTGACTGTTTGTTTGTGAGTTAAAAATATCAGCTGACAGTTCTTTATACTTCAGTCCAGAATGAAACGGCAACAGCGTCCCCAACATAACCGCAAAAATGGTCAGGGCCAGAATAAGTTCCGATTCTATATGTGTTTTATTTGTTTTTTTCATTTTTCTTTTGGTTTTTTGTGTTTTTTAGGCTTCCTTTTGAGCTTTACATTAGCAGTCTTATAATAACATGTTTTTGTTTTTCAGTCCAGTTTTTGAAGTTCTTTTCTAAAAGTTTCAAGATCCTGAAACTGCCTGTATAC
>CAZZPB010000096.1:0-4687 GCA_964655905.1 uncultured Candidatus Peribacteria bacterium | reverse complement strand
TATGTATATGAAATCAAGTGGGAAAAGGAAAACTCAAAAAATTCTCTGATTTCCAGAAAGGTTATCCACAAAATGAATTTAAACTTATTAATCGCGATAATTTCTGGGAGTTTGGTTAATGAGCCCGCTCCCCGCTTTCGCGGGGACGACATGCACGGGTATGACGTACAGACAATATGTACCGATCGTCATCCCCGCGAAAGCGGGGATCATATTTAACTTTGCTCAGCTATTTTTCCGCGAAAGCGGGGAAAGCGGGGAAAGCGACCCTAAATTTGGACGGGCTCCTCAATCAAAACTCTATAAAAGGCAAAAGCGCCAAAGGTATAAAAAAAGTTTTTTCGGATTGAATTAAAACATTTTCCGTCACTATTACTCCGTATTTTTCCCCGAATGATTGCATGATTTTTGGAATGGCAATTTTTTTGCTGATGCTTTTAACTTCTATTGGAATTGGGTTGCCTGGAAGGTCAAGAATAAAATCAATTTCTGCTTTGGAAACTGTGCGGTAGAATTTTATCTGATCTTTTTCATATCTCTCCTTGAGGGCATTATAAACAAAATTTTCCCTTTCAGCTCCCGTGAGCAGACTGAGCGGCAGATTGTTATTTAGCACAATATTTTTAATGCCAAAATCATTAATATACACTTTGGGCATTTTTGAAAGCTGTTTTCTTAGATTTGTAAAAAATGGCCGTACAAACTCAAAAATATACGTTCCCTCCAAAATATCCATATATTTATTAAGAGTTTCCAGATTTAAATTGATTGTATTGGAAAGCTCCGAATGATTTACAAGATTTCCAGTTTGGCTGCACAGTATTCTGAGCAATTTATTAAAACCGGAAATATTTTCAATACGCAAAAAAGCAACAATATCCTTTTCAACATAAGTCTTTACAAGATTTTTTAAGAGTACAAGTTTATCGGGATAGGGATGAGTAGTAACAATTTCCGGATGTCCTCCAAAACTGCAGTATTCAAGCAGCGGATCCGTAATTTTTTGTTTATAAATATCGTAAAATTCTTTAAGCTGTTTAAAATTCTCAAGAGAAAGATCTTTTGGCAAATTCAGTCCGGTTTTATAGTGAAGAAATTCCTGATATGAAAGAGGATAAAGTTGGAATTCTATTTTTCTGCCCGTCAGGAATTCCGAAGATTTGGCAATCTCCAGGCTTGATGAGCCGGAAACAATGATCTGAATAAATTCTTTACCAAGATCAAACAATGTTTTTAAAAAAACTCCACTATCTTTCAAATACTGAAATTCATCCAGAAAAAGATAGAGTTTTCGTCCTTTTCGGAGATTCAGGAATTGCTGATGGATAAAAGCAAGAAAATGTTTACTGTTTTCAAAAATTGGATTATCAAACTCATGGTCAATGCTAAAATAGAGAGTTTGTTTCTTTTCTTTTTCCAACCGCTTCTTTAAAAGATTCAGAAGTGTTGTTTTTCCAACCTGCCTGCTTCCTTTGATGATCAGGATTTTCTTTTTATCAATCCAATGAATAATTTTCGGCAGAATTGTCCTGGATATTATCATAAATGCTCCTTATTATTTACCTTGAAATTCTACTGGTCTATTAGTAAAAAATCAAGGTAAAACATCTATCTTCGCCTTGTTTTTGTTTAAATTCGGCTTCTTATGAATAATTTTATTCTTTTTCTTTTAATTTCAACGTAATTGCATCGCCCAAATGGTCAATAAACAGCTTTCCATCAATGTGATCCAGCTCATGCTGGACAATGCGGGCGTTTAAGCCCTCAAGCTGTAGAACATTTTCTTTGCCCTTGATATCAAGGTATTTGACAGTTAACGAATCGTGCCGCGCAATGGAATCAAACTGTTTTGGAAGACTTAAACAGCCTTCTTCATTCAGACTCATTGATTTTGAACGATGTGTTATTTGCGGGTTAAACATGGGCACAATAAGCTGGTGCGGCGTGTCATGATTGAATTTACAGATCACCGCGCGGATATTGAGGCCAATTTGCGGGGCGGCAAGGCCGATACCGCGGGCGCCATCCATGGTTTCTTTCATCTCCACGACCAGTTTTTGCATCTTCCTGTCGATTTTTTTTACGGCAGTCGAAACAGTTCGGAGAATATGGTTGTCTTTGCCGCGTTCAATATTTAGAATGGCCATAAAAGTATTGTTTTGTTAATTTAGAATTTTTTAACATCCTGTTTATGGAAATTTAATGCATATTGGATAAATTTACCATTGCTATAATAGCAGGTGTAATATAAAATGAAGTATGTATTTAAATATGCATTTAACAACGTATCATTGCATGATCCCTATCATTAAAGGTATTACAGAAGTACAAAGAAAAGGGAAAAAAGCTTTCGCTGAATTGCTGGACGGTAAAAGTAAAAAGAATACCATTTATTTGGCTGATCGCAATAAGATTTTCGCCGTGGTTTTGAGCATGAATGAGTATGAAAAAATCACAAAAAAAATCAGTGAAGATAATATGTTGTGGCTGAAAGCGACAGAAAAAACGCTAAATTTTTGGAATGATCCTTCAAATGACATCTATGAAAAACTTTTATAAATTTGACATAGGAGCAATAGTTCTGGTGCAATTTCCATTCACGGATTTATCTGCTAAAAAAGTAAGACCCGCCCTGGTAATTTGTGATGAAGGCGGGGAGGATGTCTTGATAGTTCCGATATCAACAACTGTGAATGCAATGAGGAATGACGTAATTTTGGCTGACAGTGATTATAAAACCATGATTTTGCCGGTAATTTCCTGCGTAAGATACAAAAAGCTTTTTACATTAAGCAAATTTTTAATTTTAAAAAAAGTTTCGGAATTGAAACAGAAAACAGCACAGCAAATCAAGAAAAGAATCATCAGCTTTATTGATAGAGCTCGCTTCGGCTCAGAACTGGCAAAGCCAGATTCTTCGCCTTGCTCGCGCTCGCGCCGTGCGCTCGCATGAAGCTCCCCGTGCGTAAGCACGGGGAACTTCATTATCAACTCCTAATCCATATTCCTTGCTACTTGCTACTTTCACTCATACCCTTCATTGCGACGGAAAATTTTTAAAACAGTTATAAGTTTCCGTTTGTGGTCAACATTATATAAAATCCGATACATTCCGGCTCTTAAGCGATAAAAATCCCTTCTTTTGCCATGCAGTCTTTTACAATTTTTCCCACCCGGGAAATAGTTTTTTTGTAATAGTAAAATATTATTTTTTCAATTCTGCTTCGATAAATCCATCTATTTCTCCATCTAAAACCCTGTTGGCGTCGTGTTCTTCGTAATCATTGCGGTGGTCTTTGACCATGGTGTAGGGATGCAGCACATATGAACGAATCTGATTGCCCCATGCGATTTCCACGCGCTCACCTTTTAGTTCATCGAGCTCTTTTACCTGGCACTTTTCCATCATGTCAACGAGTTTGGCGTGAAGAATTTTTAGAGCGCGTTCTTTGTTCTGGAGTTGGCTGCGTTCGTCCTGGCATGCCACCACAATACCTGTTGGCAGGTGAGTTATACGCACTGCCGATGAGACTTTATTTACATTTTGTCCGCCGGCGCCGCCGGCGCGGTATGTATCAATCCGCAAATCCTCTTTGCGAATTTCCGGCACGTGCTCTTCCGGAATTTCCGGCAGCACATCAACAAACGCAAAAGATGTTTCACGGCTGTGTTTAGCGTTAAAAGGCGATAGCCGAACCAGACGGTGGACTCCCCTTTCACCTTTCAGGTATCCGTAGGCCAGCGGCCCCTGAATAAGCACGGTGGCGCTTTTTAAGCCAACTTCTTCGCCCGGGGATTTTTCAAACATCTGCACTTTAAAATTTTCCCGCTCGGCGTAACGTATGTACATCCGCAGCAGCATTTCAGCCCAATCCTGGGCGTCTTTACCGCCCGTACCGGCGTGTATGCTCAAAATGACGTTGCAGCGGTCATATTTGCCGTTGAGAAATGTTTTCATTTCAAGCTTGTGCCACTGTGTTTCCAGCATGTGAACCATTTCTTTGAATTCCTCCGCGGAGGCTGGATCCTCCTCAACATGAATAGTTGGCAGAAGATTCATCAGTTCAGCACAATCAGCCTGAAGTTTTTCCCACGCGATAATCTCTTTTTGGCCATCATTCAGCTCTTTTGTAACACTTTGCGCTTTTTCCTGATTTTTCCAGAAGTCTTCTTTTTGGCTTTCTTCTGTGAGTAAATCAATTTTTTTCCTTAGACTTCCCAAATCAACCGCTTTTAAAGCATCTTCAATTTCCCGTTTTATTGTTTCCAGTTTTTGCTTGTATTCGTGCATATGATGTGCAGTTTATAAAAAATTTAATCCCCGTTTATTTTTGATCTTTATCATTATTGTTATCAGGAATTAATAATACCATGAGTATCAAAAAAAATTTAAGAAGATTAATGTCAGAACCAACAGATATGCGTATAGATGAGATAATCAATATTTTTGCATACTATGGTTTTAAATTGATAAAAATACAGGGTAGCCATCATCAATTTTTGGCTAAAAATGGGGAAAAAATAACTATTCGGATCATACGTTTTTTTCTTTGAATAAAATTTCAGGAAAAACTATGATCAAATCCGAAATCCGAATAACAAATGTCAATTCAATATCAAAGTTCAAAGGTTCAAATGTCAATTCAAGATTGGGACTGAAAATTCCTATTTGATATTAAAAATTAAA
>CAZZPB010000095.1:0-18610 GCA_964655905.1 uncultured Candidatus Peribacteria bacterium | reverse complement strand
AAACAGGAATTTTCAGTCCCAATCTTGAATTGACATTTGAACCTTTGAACTTTGATATTGAATTGACATTTGAAATTCGGATTTCGGATTTGATCATAGTTTTTCCTGAAATTTTATTCAAAGAAAAAAACGTATGATCCATCAAATATCAAGATCAACCAGCTTCAAATTCACCCTATGGACCGTATTTTTGCTGCCATCATAGGCATCCCCCTGGGCTTTATCCTTATGATTTACCGTTTTCAGCTTACGCAATTTACAGGGAAAATTCAGTGGGCCGAACAGTATTTGGGCTCCGGCGGCACATATAATTTTTTTATCATTATTGGACTTATCACGTCTGTTCTTTCTTTGATGTATTCTCTGGGGACATTTCAGGACTTTTTTACAGGCACGTTTGGAACCTTTTTTGGCCTACGGTGAAAGGAAATATTTGATGACAAGCAGGGGGCAATTTTTTTTGTATCCTACTTGTCTTGACTTTCAGATGGAGCTTTCTTATAATCTGGTGGCTTTTTAACAGGTAACCTTATTATTATGGTACAAATTTCACCTATGCCCCTTAGCTTGAAGCGCTGAAAACGTTCTTCTATGTTTAAGCTGGGGGGTGTGTGTGAACACATCCCTTTTTTGTATTCTTTGAGAATATGAAAAGCGGATGCAACGGTTTTATTTTGTTTTTACACGCACTGATCTTTGAAAATTAGGCTTCAATAATAAAATAATAATTATAAATCTGTAATTTCACTTTTAAATTATTCTTTGAATGGTATGGCTTTTGGCTCATTTGAGCCATTTAGTCTCTATTCAAAGCTAGTTAAAAGTGAGTTTAAATTAAGTTACTCATAAGAGCATAAAGTGGATGCCTTGACACCAAATTTCGATGAAGGACGTAACTAGCTGCGATAAGCTTCGGTTAGCTGCTAAGTAAGCTTTGACCCGGAGATTTCCGAATGGGGCAACCCCATCTGAGTCATGTCAGATGATCCCCGCGAAAGCGGGGAAGAGCACCTGGAGAATTGAAACATCTTAGTACCCAGGGAAAAGAAATCAAAAGAGATTCCCAAAGTAGTGGCGAGCGAAATGGGAACAGCCCAAAGTTGCAGAACGGGAGAGGTTACAGCCGGTGTTCTGGGAACGTTGCAAGAGATATCTTCCACAAGCTGTAAGTTGTGGCAATATGTTGTTCTGTTAGCCAAAGGATCCTGGAAAGGACCACCATAGAGGGTAATAGTCCCGTCGGTGAAAACGGTTCAATGTACTGTGATATTTTCTTAAGTAGGGTCGGACACGTGAAATCCGGCTTGAAGCTGGGAGGACCATCTTCCAAGGCTAAATATATTTGGTGATCGATAGTGAACTAGTACCGCGAGGGAAAGGTGAAAAGCACCCCGGTTAGGGGGATGAAATAGTATCTGAAACTTTATGCTTACAAGGAATGGGAGCCCCACACCTCATTGCATTCGGTGTGGAATTTTCAAATTGCAAATTCCAAATATCAAACAAATTCCAAATTTTTAATTTTCAAAATTCCAAAATTTTCTTATAGATTGGCTATTTTGATCATTGAACGTTTGAATCTGAATATTGTTTGAAATTTGATTATTTGGATTTGGAATTTCCGCAGCGAGCGTAGCGAGGTGCGGGGTGACCATGTACTTATTGGAGAACGGACCATCGAGTTAGCTGTGCGGCGCGTTTAGGTTAAGGGAGTAAAACCCGAAGCCATAGTGAAAGCGAGCCTGAATAGGGCGACCAAGTGTCGCGCACTAGACCCGAAACCGAGTGAGCTACCCATGGCCAGGCTGAAGTCCCGCGAGAGCGGGATGGAGGGCCGAACACACGGATGTTGCAAGATCTGGTGATGAGCTGTGGGTAGTGGAGAAATTCCTATCGAACTCGGCGATAGCTGGTTCTCCTCGATATAGTTTTTGGACTAGCCTTGTGTCAAGCCCATCAGGGGTAGAGCTCTATTAAGACTAGGGGACTAAATCAGTCTACCAAATCTTGATAAACTTCGAATACTGATGGTTAATTACACAGGAGTCGGACAGTGACAGCTAAGTGCCATTGTCGTAAGGGGAACAGCCCAGACCGACGTCTAAGGTCCCAAATAATGCTTAAGTGTGAAAGGATGTGGAATTACTTGTACAACCAGGAGGTTTGCTTAGAAGCAGCCATCCTTTAAAGAAAGCGTAACAGCTCACTGGTCTACGTGATTCTGCGCCGAAAATTCAACGGGGCTCAAAGCATTAACCGAAGACACGGATCCATTGCTTCGCAATGGAAATTCCAAATTACAAATTCCAAACAACAAACAAATTCAAATTTTCCAATTTTTAAATTTCAAACTTCTTTTTTAAGAGTTTGGTTTTTGTATGTTGGAACTCTGACATTGTTTAGAATTTGGTGCTTGAATTTTGTGATTTCCATCGCGAAGCGATGGGTGGTAGAGGAGCGTTCGTATTGCTGTGAAGCTGCATCGTAAGGTGAGGTGGAGCGATACGAAGTGAAAATGATGGTATGAGTAACGTTTAAAGTTTGATGAAAAATCAGACCACCGAAAATCCAAGGTTTCCCAAGCCACGTTAATCGACTTGGGGTTAGTCGGGCCTAAGGCGAGGCCGAAAGGCGCAGCCGATGGACAACAGGTTAATATTCCTGTACAACCTATTTTTCGCCAAAGCAATACTTTTTGTGATGCAGAAGCCTGATTTTTGACTTCGGTCAAAATGATGGTGACTGCAAAGCGGGAGTAACGCTAGCTCAGGGGTAACGCATTGGGTTAACTGGGGCGTGTTAATGAATTCACGTGCAAGCTGCAAGTTTATGCTTTGGCAGGTAAATCCGTCAGAGTTCACGAGCAGTCATGCAAATCACTCCGCGCAAGCGGGACGATTCCAGTCACATCTGGTGCCAAGAAAAACCTCGGTAGCGAGAAAAATAGGTTTCCGTACCGCAAACCAACGCTGGTGGATAGGTAGAGAATACTAAGGTGATCGAGATAACTCACGTTAAGGAACTCGGCAATACAACAGGTGTAACTTCGGGATAAACCTTCCCCCGCTTTCGCGGGGGCGCAGTAAACGACTTCATGCGACTGTTTACCAAAAACACAGGTCTCTGCAAATTCGTAAGAATATGTATAGGGGCTGAAGCCTGCCCAGTGCCAGAAGGTCACGAGAATGGGTTAACGCCTTGAATCTAAGCCCTGGTGAACGGCGGCCGTAACTATAACGGTTATAAAATAAATGCTACCTTCCCCGCTAAGCGGGGTTGTGGCCGTTACAAAATCTAGCTATATGCTGGAACATCCCGTTAAATTGCATACTACTTTGTTCACACCAAGTAATAATGTATGCATAGGGACAATCAGCAGGGAAGTTCTCGCCGAGAGAATCCCTCAGAGACTACACGCTGGACCTCTTTTGTTTGAGAGGAAGATATAGTCCGAACCATATAGAGATATATGGAGTACAGCAGAAATGTCTGTACCGTGTTTGCAAAATGACACGTAACAATCATGCCTAAGGTAAAAGAATATTGGCTTAAGGAAGGCCAATTCGCTGCTTTAGTAAAATTTGGCTATATGCTGGAAACCCCGTGTATCCGGTGCTACCTCAAAGGGTGATAATGCGCCCGGTGCGGACAATCAGCAGGAAAGACTGATCATTTAATCAGAATCCTCAGAGACTACACGCCAAACTCTGGCAACAGAGAAGATATAGTCCCATCTGCATAGCGATATGCAGGACAGTAATGTCATTAGAATATAAAATTCTAATAAGGCTAGAGCGAAATTCCTTGTCGGGTGAATCATTTTGTTTTCTAATAGTATTTAGGTCGGAAACAAACTTGCTCGAACTACGCGTAAGCGTAAGCACTGGGGAAATAAAATAATCAGTGCAAAACTCAACTATATGCTGGAAAACCCGAGCATGGAGGGCTACTTGATTTTTTAAGAAATTAAGTGAAAATGCCTCTCCTGCGGACAATCAGCAGGTTATTATTAACTTCAACTTCAATTTATATGGCTGAAGGTACAACAACAATTCAATCCAATTGCCCCCGAATTTACTGAAGTACCAGATCATTTGGTTGAAGATGTACGAACGCTTGTTATGTTGGCAGCAAATAGAATGCGGCGTACTTCGTTTTATGTATAAAAATAATATCCTCAGAGACTCTACGTTGGGCTCCCTTAAAAAGGGATGAAGATAAAGTCCGAACTCCATGGCGACATTGAGAGTGTGTCAGAAATGTACACACGATTTGGTTGATCAATAAATAACTATCAACCAAAAACTAACAACCAGTGAAGTTCCGACCCGCACGAATGGTTTAACGGTGTGAAGACTGTCTCAACGTGAGACTCGGTGAAATTACAGAGTCGGTAAAAATGCCGATTAACTATGGTAGGGCGAAAAGACCCCGTGCAGCTTTACTACAACTTGACATTGAGTCGAGATATATCTTGCGCAGGATAGATGGGACGCTTTGAAGCCTGGACTTTGGTTCAGGTGGAGCGGCCGTTGAGATACCATCCTTGATATATTTTGCCTCTAACTTCCAGCCTTAATCCGCTGGGGGAACAGTGTTTGGTGGGTAGTTTGACTGGGGCGGTTGCCTCCTAAAGAGTAACGGAGGCGCGCAATGGTTCTCTAAGTCTGGATGGAAATCAGACTGATAGTGTAATCGCACAAGAGAGCTTAACTGCAAGACATACAAGTCGAGCAGATGCGAAAGCAGGTGATAGTGATCCGATAGTTCCATGTGGGTGGACTATCGCTCAACGGACAAAAGTTACGCCGGGGATAACAGGCTTATCGGGTCCAAGAGTTCGAAAAGAGCTCCTCCCGACAGTGATGTCGGGATAAACTGCGGCTCAAATCGGTGGAACCCTTGTATGTAATTGATAAAGGGTAATACCGAGGGTAAGATATTTTATGTGGATACTTTTAAAGCTCGAACAGCAAGATTGAAAAATTTTTCTTCAAAACAGAAAGAGCTCATCATAGGCTCACTGCTTGGAGATGGTTATCTTGTTAAAACAACAAGAGGATTTGCTTTTCGGGTCAATCATGGTATTCAACAGAGAGAATATGTTGATTGGAAATATTCTGTTCTTCAAGAGTTTACAAATTCCTGTCCGAAAATAAGTAAAAAGTCCTATTATTTTCGAACGATATCTCATCACACTTTTTCTTATTTTAAGAAAGAATTCTATTTTAATGGAAGAAAAAGAATCCCAACCAAAATCTTACAGAAATATTTAACGCCTTTTGCGTTTTCTGTTTGGATTATGGATGATGGATCACGTGATGGTAGACAATTAAGATTAAATACTCAGAATTTTTCATTGGAAGAACAAAAAGTTCTTCAAAAGTTTCTACGCGCTAAACTTGGAATAAAAACGACATTAAATCGTGATAAACATTATTATCGTTTAAGAATCTCAAATAATAGTATGGCAAGAGCGAAGGCTCTTGTAAGAGATTTTATTATTCCCAGCATGTCATATAAAATATCCCTCTAACGACTTTCTCTAATAAACATTTTGTTTTATAAGAGAAGATAGGATTTATAAAGTTCCTATAATACGCCGCTATCTCGAAAGAGATAAAGGTATAGTCTGCGCCACTAGTAATAGTGGAATTTATAACAAAGCGCCACATCGACGACCCGGTTTGGCACCTTAACATTATCGGGGTGCTGCAGGAGTGATCCTGCACCAAAAATTGGCTTATAACGGTGAACCCGTCAGTATAATATGTTATATTTTTTTATGAATACATTTATACCCGGTAACACCGTGGGAAGTCTTACCTCAATTCAACACGCTGTTTTGGTGGGAAGTTTGCTTGGAGATGGAACACTTCGAAAACAAGGCACTCGAACGAATGCTTTGCTGGAAGTGAATCACTCATGGCAAAGTAAAGAATATGTGGATTGGAAATTTATCATCTTTCAATCGTATGTTCTAACTTCACCAAAACGCCGTTTAGGAAACGGAAATCGTGTTGCGTATCGATTTACGACGCAGAGTCTTCCATATTTTCGATATAAATTGGGTAATGACCCTGTAACGACTGACCCGAAAGGGGAGGCTTTAGTTTTTTAAACTAAGGCAATACGCCAACTCTTGCTTATTCCAACTGTGATTATGCGTTTATACGCTAAAATCCAGAGCAAGATGAAGATATAGTCTACACTATGTGAAAGCATAGAATTATGTACGATGTCGGCTCGTCGCATCCTGGAGGTGGAGAAGCTTCCAAGGGTTTGGCTGTTCGCCAATTAAAGCGGTACGCGAGCTGGGTTCAGACCGTCAATATGGCGGCTCCTAATGGTGACATTAGGATGATAAATCGACTCATATCGGTGAATTCCTAATATTTTCATTGTTAAATTAACCTGTCGAATGTTAGGATAATACCGAGGGAAGTTATATATGTATTTATGCGATCTATTTCATTAACTCAAGGGAGCTTATTCAAAAAGTTGATGAAACTTATTAATTCCTTTAAAGACCTTAATTATTCCAAAAAAAGGAAATTACGTATATTAACCCCGTAGAGACTTATTCCATAAATGGGATAGAGTTTTTCTTGATTAAGAAAAGCTAATACGTCGATTCTCTTTTTGATCGAAAGAGAGTGGTATAGTCCATGCATCTGGTAACAGATGATTTACATGCGTGAGACAGGTCGGCCTCTACCCTCCATAGTCGCAGGAAATTTGAGAGAAGTTGTCCCTAGTACGAGAGGACCGGGACGAACGAACCTCTGGTGTATCTGTTGTCACGTCAGTGGCATGGCAGAGTAGCTATGTTCGGAAGGGATAACCGCTGAAAGCATCTAAGTGGGAAACCCTGCTCAAGATAAAATTTCCCCATTAGCCTTCCGGGAGACTACCGGATTGATAGGTCTCAGGTGTAAGCACGGTGACGTGTTCAGCCGAGAGATACTAACAGGCAATTGACTTAATTAAACTCATTAACTTAACTAGCTTTGAATGGAGGCTAACGAAAAATATCCATTTGACCCCGCCCTGGTGGGGCGGATAACAGATTTATATATTGCATTTTCCCTTATTGAAGCCTAATTTTTGAAGATTGATCATTTAAAAGTCACTGTCTTGGTGGCTCCAGAGAGTGGGGTACACCTGTTCCCATCCCGAACACAGCAGTTAAGCCACTCTTCGCCGATGATACTTATGGCATCGCCATGGGGAGAGTAGGGCGTCGCCAAGACAATGCCTTTTAAAAATCCGAAATCCGAATTTCAAATATCAAATGTTAAATCCGAATGAAAAATTTCAGGTGATTTTTAAAGTACCACCTCCTGATAGCAGCTTTCGCAGTACACCAGGTCTTTTTTATTTGGCGCGTACGTTGTTCCGATTTTCGTGCCGCATTTTGAACATTCGCGGCTCCACAGTTTGCGCGGATTGCGCAATTTCAGCCGGTCAATATGCCTGCAGTCAGAGCATTTTCGTGGAATTGGCAGATTTTTCCTGCGATAAAATTTAAGTTCCTGAAGGACAATTTTGAAATTTTTACCACAATCAATGCAGGTTAAAATTTCTTTGATGATTCCATCTGGAACGTCTTTTATGTGATCCGGAATATGATAAGTTTGTTTTACATATTCTTTTGGATCCGGATCTTTCCATTTGAATCCCCGCGCCAGGGCCTGTTCTTTTGTGAGTGGATAATATTCCTGAGCCACAGTTTCATTATAGCCAAAAGCAGAAAGGCTGAATGGAAAAAATTCAGCCCATTCACCGGCCTCCTCTAGGCCTGCCAAATGGGTCTTCCTCATGTGTTCAATAATTTTCGATTTTAATTGGTTATATTCAGCTTCAGTATATTGTTTATTCAAAATGCAGAAATTTTTATGCTGGATTCCAACACAACCAAACATATTTTTGGCATCATTGAAACAAAAGGCAGAATGGTGAATATTGTTGACGCCAAAAGCCGCGTAGTAGGAAGCAACAATATTTTGCCCTCCGGCTCCTATTCCAACGCCGTTATAGGCCAGGCTTAAATTATCGCCCCACATGTTAACGTCGTAGCAGTCTGAAGCCCCCATAAGCATGTTGGTGCAATATCGGCAGTCTCTTAAGTTTGCGCAGTCATAAGAATCAAAGGTGTCCTTGCAGCCATTTAAATTATCTCCTGTCACGTTCTCATTCATAATTCCATTTAAATATTTTTTTGGAAATTTTTGATAAAATTCTTCGGTTTCTTTTTTGAATTTTTGAAGAGCCGTGTAATCACCAGTATTATATGATGCGACGATTTTTTTGAATTCTTCGGGTGAATAAGGCTTATTAAAGATGTGGTACTCTTTTTGTTGAAGATTTACGCACGCAAAACAGTTGCGACAGCTCCGACAATTAAGAAGGAAGCTTGAATCTGAACAGTTATATGAATAACGTGAAAAATTTACATTATAACAATCATTGCAATTGACACACTCATAGCAAAGCCGGGATCTTTGAATAAAAAGAAAATCGCAGCAGTCTTCAAGATTTGAAAAAGTTTCCCCATAATAACAGTCTTTGCCCTGCTCGCCGTCAAAAACGAGATAACAATTGGCTAAACGATAGGCATCATGCGCGTAATCACTGTTTACCATATCTCCGAGCGTCAGGAGCCCAAGCTTTGGCACTGCGTCCCAAAGCTCTTTAAATTGTTCAAAAAAAGGCCGATCAAAATCAAAATCTCTGCCATAATCCAATGGATTCCAGCCATCTCCCCACCAGCAAAGAGCGCAAAAAACAGGGTACGGCTTGTCTTTTGAATAAATACTGATAAATGGTTTTTGGCAAAGCTTACAGACATTATGATAGAGCTTCCGTTCATTTCTGAAAGCCAGTTTTTGCTGCTGTCTGCAGTCAAAACAGAACTTTGGTTCTGCTACCCCCATCTTTTGATAAAATTGCCTGTCTTTATCTGTAATTTCGAATTGTTCCCGACAAAACCGACCGACGCAGATTTTGGCTTCGTTCATGCGGGCATACTAGCATTTTTTCTTTATTTGGCCAAAATAAATTTTAACCCGCTTTTTTCTCATCCTCCAGCCTTTCTTCATCTGTCTGGATGCTCAATTGCTCAACGTCTTTGACTTTTTCGATGCGGGCCATGGTCGGGTTGTAAACCCCATAAAACAGCTCAATGAGCTCTTTGGTGGTGACTTCATCAACTTTTAAACCGCAGTTTTCAAGTCCTATGCGAATCGCGCTAAGCCGCTGGTTCAGATTTTTTTTCAGTTCTTCAAATTCCTCATGGCGGCGTTTTACGGCTTCATAACTGTCTTTTGCGTTCATGTTTTGGAAAAATTGTTGAATGATATTTAGTTTTTGCGAACGGGCTGGATTGTATGGGACAACCACCAGAAAATCTTTTTCCATTATATCCGCGTACTCCACGAGTTTTGCGATATATTCAACATATTCTAACGTTTGTGTCTGCAAAAGCCGGTTGGTTTGTTTTTCGCCAATTTTTCGGAGCTTATCAAGATAATCATCAATATCAAGTTTTTTTGAACGGATGACAATCTGGATTGGGAATTCCAGAGTATTCAAAAATCCCTGGTAAGAATAGGTAATCGCATTCTGTTCCTGTTCCGACTTGAGATTAAAATTGATGCTGGCAACACGCAATAGGCCTCGTAACCCCCCATTTTTTAGCACTACAACATTGTCCCTTATTTCAGCGATGCGTAAATAAAGTTGCGTGCCGGCAGCAGGATTTTTTTTGCCCGGCGCCTGTTTGACTGACTGATCGTTATCCATATTGGGTTTTTAACATATTTTTGTGTTGGACGTTTTTTTATATGGGAACGGTTTTAAACCCTTCCTTATAATATTTGGTTATTGTCGCAAATCGTTTTCGTGCGTATCAAGTATTTTGCTTAATTTGGCGAGTTTTTTTGCCCTTTCCAGAAGTTTTTCCTCCTGAACTTCGGCTTTTTGTTGTGAACGCGTTTTTAATTTTGAAGTTTCATAAGGATTGCTGAGCACTTCCGCGCTTGCCTGAATCCAAAAACGTTTTTGGGGCAGGAAAATGAATTCAAGATAAACTAGCAAAAATCTTGTAAAAGAGAGATCCAGCGGCCGTATAAAGGCAAAAAGTATTGTAATCATGCCTATGATTGCGACTGGGGGCAGCCACGTAATCCAGGCAAAATCTTTTCCAAGGGCGACATAAATCGCGTAAGCAATGCCTCCGCCAATCCCACAGATAATGAGTTGCTTCAGAGTCAGTGGGCCGACGATTTTATCTTCCCGTTGGACGTTTTGTGGAACTTTAAATTGCATGCAATATTTGAAGAATTACCTATATCCTCATAGGATAGCAAAAATTGCTGTTTTTTTCAATGTTTGTTAGGATTGCGCAGCGTTGCCTGTAGGGGCAGGTTTCAAACCTGCCCCTACAGGCAACGCAACTATTGAATAAAAAAATTATACAATAATGGCCAATGATTCACATATTCGTAATTTCTGCATTATAGCCCATATTGATCATGGAAAATCAACGTTGGCGGACCGGTTTTTGGAAATAACTGAAACAATTTCAAAACGTGAGATGAAGCACGATCAAATGCTGGATACCATGGATCTGGAACAGGAGCGTGGCATTACCATCAAGTTGCAGCCCGTGCGGATGGAATGGCTGTATCATGGGGAAAAATATATTTTGAATCTTATTGATACGCCCGGGCATGTTGATTTTACATATGAGGTGTCCCGCAGTTTAGCCGCATGTGAAGGAGCTATTTTGGTCGTGGATGCTACGCAGGGGATTGAAGCCCAGACGCTGGCCAATTGTTACCTTGCTTTGGAACACAATTTGGCTTTGGTTGCAGTTTTAAACAAAATTGATCTGCCTTCAGCGGACATTGCCAGAACGGGTCAGGAAATTGAAAATATTCTGGGTATTTCAAAGAGCGAAATTATTCCAATTTCCGCCAAAGAGGGGACAAATGTGGAGCGTGTGCTGGAAGCGGTTATTCAGCATGTTCCTCCTCCAAAAAAAAGCCAGGAAGGTGATGAAACCAAGGCGCTTATTTTTGATTCCGTTTATGATACATATCGCGGTGTAGTGAGTTACGTTCGGGTTTTTTCCGGACAGTTGCGCAGGGGGGATGTCATATATCTTCTCCATAATAAAACAAAACTGGAAGTCGTGGAAGTTGGCTATTTTAAGCCAAAATATCAACAGGCAGAATCGCTGCTGGCCGGTGAAGTCGGGTATGTTGTTTCCGGACTGAAAAATGTCTCTGACGCGCGTGTTGGCGATACCATCTGGAAGCCTGGAAATAAGGAGGTTGCTGCGGATGAGGCCGTGCCTTTGGCAGGTTACAAAGTTGTGAAACCATTTGTTTTTGCGAGTATTTTTTGTGTGGATGGAGACGATTATCCGCTTTTGAGAGACGCTCTGCAGAAGCTGCAATTGAGCGATTCAGCTTTAAGTTTTGAACCGGAACAGTCCGGAGCCCTGGGCCATGGCTTCCGGTGCGGGTTTTTGGGATTGCTGCATCTGGATATTGTACAGGAACGTCTGGAGCGTGAATATGACCTCAGTTTGATTGTTACAGCTCCATCCGTTTCTTATATTATCGTTGATCAAAAAGACTCCGAAATCACAATCGCGAATCCCGCTGATCTGCCTGTGCTTTCCCTTGTAAAAGCCATAAAAGAGCCATGGGTGAAAGTGGAAATACTTACGCCGAAAGATTATGTGGGTTCGATTATGCAGATGTCCCTGGAAAAGCGCGGCATCAATAAAAGTATGCAATATATAGACCAGAATCGCGTTATTCTGGTTTTTGAAATGCCGCTGGCTTCCATTGTGCTGGATTATTATGACCTTTTGAAGAGCCTTAGTTCCGGCTATGCATCCATGAATTATGAATATCTGGAATATCGTCCGGGAAATCTGGTGAAACTTGATCTTTTGATAGCGGGGGAGTCTGTGGACGCGCTTTCAACCATTATTCACAAGGATGAAGCGTTTGGAGTCGGTTTAAGGCTTGTCAAAAAGCTTAAAGAACTTATTCCCAAGGCGCAATTTGAGATTGCCATTCAGGCCGCGATTGGCAGCAAAGTCATTGCGCGCGAAACGATCAGCGCCCTGCGCAAAGATGTCACTGCAAAACTTTACGGCGGCGACAGAACCCGCAAGGATAAGCTTTTAAAAAAGCAGAAAGCGGGCAAAAAACGCATGAAAAAGGTGGGCAGAATTGATCTTCCGCAGGAGGCGTTTTTGGCGATACTGAAGAAGTGAAATTCAACATTGCTTGCAAACAGTATATTAATGATGCCAGGTTTGCTATAATAACAACGATTTAATTCCGATTGATGCATATCGAAAAAATCCTTCAAGCATTGAGAAATTATCAAAAAGCCCGTGAGAGCGAACGTCAGACATATCTGAATAAATTTGAAAAAAAAATGATTTATAGAACCACTAAAACTGAAAATCCGGAAACAACCCCTAAAATGGTAAAAGATATACTCGGTAAGCTTAAACGTGCATGACTAAAAGGCACAAAGGAGAAACAAGCTATAAAGAAACTGTTTTTGGAATTATTCCCAGGTCACGACTCATTCCCCTGGAAATTGAGGGCATTAAAAAGGCTTGGGATTTTGTTTTGAGTCAGCATTCAAGAGGTAAAATCCCTATCACCCCATTATCTCTCCAAAAAATCCACAAAGTATCCTTTGGCTGGATCTTTCCTGAAATGGGCGGCAAATTTCGCAATATCGAAGTTGTCGTTTCAAAACATAAACCACCTCGATCCTACCAAGTAGCCACATTAATGAAGGATTTTACTGAAGACTTAAAGGTAAGACTCAAATATTTACCAAATATTGATAACGCCAATTTTTTAAGCGAACTAACTGATTTACTTTCATGGGCTCATCATCAGTTCCTGTGGATTCATCCATTTGCTGATTACAATGGACGCATTGGAAGACTTTTGATCAATATAATTCTTCTCAACCTTAATCTTCCTCCCATTGAACTTAAAGTAGAAACCAAACGGGGGCGGACAAAATATGTGGAAGCGCTTCAAAGATCAGACGAAGGTCGTTATGATGAGCTCAAAAAACTTATTCAATCCGCTCTAGAAGAGGCAGTCAAGGAATTTATTTAAAAGATTGAATTCTAAAATTTCCAAAAAACGCATGAAAAAGGTGGGCAGAATTGATCTTCCGCAGGAGGCGTTTCTGGCGATATTGAAGAAGTGAAAGAAATTGATCTAGGATTGGATTTTATTCTTTACTGTTTATTCCCATATGTAAAACATTAAAGATAATTGCTCGAATCATAATTATTGTTCTACTTTTGTCAATGCCATTTTGGTGAGCGCGGGAATGCAGAGGGTCGTTTTCCCTTAATTTTCCGGCCTGTTTGTGCTATCCTATACAGATAAAAATGTAATAAAAAATAATAAAAATACCTGTGCCGACATCAAAACAAATACTCAATACTGTTTTTTTGGCTTTGTACCTTGTAATTTTGCTTGGTCTTGGAATGAGCCTGTTTTTTGAGGATCAATTCGCGTCTTTGGCGGCGGCATTTTCTGTAGGGAAGACAGATATGCCTTCCCTACAGAAAAAAACGCCATTTACCCCAAGATTCGGCATTGGTTACGCGTTGCCGGTATCCAGTCTGGAGCCGACGCTGTTTGATGCAAGCACGCGGAGCCGGCTTGTGGACGTTTATGAAGGCCTGGTGCGCACCGACCGCAACCTCAAAATTCAACCTGCCATCGCGCTGACATGGGGTCTTCTTGATTCGTTGACATGGGAATTTACGTTGCGGCCCGGAATAACTTTCCATGACGGAAAAGCCGTTACAGCGCAGGATGTTGCGGCAAGCGTTGACCGCGCCCTCCACTTTTCCGGTTCACAGCTCACAAATCTATTAAACACGATTGAACGCATTGAAATTGTGAACTCGAATACCATCCATGTAAAAACAAAAAAACCGGATCCGCTCCTTTTGAATAAACTCGCGGTAACTTTTATTTTTCCCAAAAATCTTGAAAATTTTGAACATCCTGTTGGAACGGGGCCATATGCCGTTGTGTCATCTGACAAAGATAATCTTGCATTAAAGCGTTTTGGCGCTTATTACGGGCCCAAACCTTATTTTCCGGAGATTGTTTTAAAAACAATTTTAGACAAACGTGATCGCCTTAAGGCTTTGCGCGAGGGTACGGTTCACATGCTTGCCGATGTGCCTCCCGCCGCGGTTCCCGAACTGCGCAAGGATGATTTTTTAATTGCGTCAGTGCCAAGTCTGGAAGTGAATTTTTTGATGTTTGATCTTGCAAACAGCTTGTTTAAAGATAAAAATGTGCGATTGGCAGTTTTGGAAGCCATCAATCGCAAAAATTTCGTGGATCTTGCCGGCGGGTTTGCCAGGCCGGTCGGGCAATTTGTTTCAAGCGGGGTTTTTGGCTTTAATCCCGAAATTTCTGCACCCGCGTTTAACGCGGACGCGGCGCGAAAACGCGTTGCGTCGGCTTTCCCTGATCCATTGAAAAAACCGTATGTAACACTGGATTATCCTGAAGGATTGGATGTTGTGGGGGAATATCTTCAGGCAGAGTTACAGGGAATCGGCATTGATCTTGAGCTGCGTCCTTTATCCGGCAATGATCTACAGTCAAAAATTCTGGAAGGTAAATCAGCATTTTATTATTCAGGATGGCGTTCGGAACTCGGTGACGCGAGTGATTTTCTGCAGGCTGTAGCCCACAGCAAAGATCAAAGCGGAACTTATGGCCGTTTTAATGGCAATCATTACATCAACAAAAATCTTGATGAAATCATTGAAAAAAGCCAGCAGGATCTGAATCAAAAAACACGGCTAAAAGCCCTGCAGGAAGCCATGAAAATCCTTATTGAACAGGATGTGATCGGCGCTGCGCTTTTTGAAGCGGACACTCTTTTTGCTTTCAATAAACAGCTTCATTTTGAGCCCCGGGTTGACGGCTATATTTATCCTTCTGAAATTTACTAAAATATGAAATCCATAAAAATAAAACTCATTCTTACCATTGGGGCTCTCATTATCCTGCTTTTTGGCATAGCGACGGCCTTATTTGTACGTGAAAAACAGAAAGAACTCACCAATGATATTTATACCGGAGTGCGGGCTTTTGCTGAATTGACAGCCGCAAACATTGTCAATGATTACAATCTTTATTTAACCCAAAAAAGTTTTGTTTATTTCAATCGTGATATTCAGGAATTTTTTGCGAAAAACCGTGATGTTGCCGCGATTAAAATTGTGAAGTACAACGGCGAAATTGTTTATGATTCAGTGGCGGAAAAAGAAAAACAATACGCAGGGGCTGCCCGCGTTCTAAAAGATTCGGAATTGCTGGAGCAGATAAAAGCAAAAAATGCCTCTTTAAAAACTCTGGAAACAAATCGCGTAGTTTATCTCAAAAAAGCCGAGAACGGCGTAATAAATTATGTTGATTTCAATGAAAAAACGCTGCCGCGTTTGGCGCAGGACGAAAAAATTCTTTCTTTTGTCCAGCCCGCTACAAATGAATTTTCCGTTGTGTACGATATTACGTACCAGGCCCTCCAGGAGCGCATCAATCAAACAAGAATGCGTATTTTCCTTCTGGCGCTGTTTGGTATCGGAATTGGAATTCTTATGGCTGTTTTATATTCCGGAACCATCACAAAACCCATCCAGCAATTGACAGAGGGCGCTGTTGTTATTGCGACCGGTAATTTTCAATATCGTGTTGTGGTAAAGACAAAAGATGAAATTTTTACTTTAGCTAACGCTTTCAACAAAATGGCCGCGGATCTGGAAGTCAGCACAAAAGCGCTCGTTTATAAAGAACGCGTGGCCAAAGAACTTGAGCTGGCCGCCAAAATCCAAAAACAATTGCTGCCCAGGGAAATGCCAAAAGTTAAGGGGTTGGACATCAGCGCCGGTCTTTTGCCTGCCGAAGAAATCGGCGGGGACTGTTATGATTTTATAAAAGTCGCACCAGACGGCTTGATTATGTATATTGGCGATGTGACAGGCCACGGAGTGCCGTCCGGCATCGTTGTTTCCATTGCCAACGCTTTGATCTATCACCTTGCCGATAAACAGGATATAAAAGACATTGTTACAGATTTAAACAGGGTCATTAAAGATAAAACGGCTTCCAATATGTTTTTAACTTTGGCCATGCTGCATTGGAACGAGACAAGCAGCCAACTTTCCTATGTAAACGCCGGACATGAACAGATGATTCACTATCACGCCCGTGAGCAAAAAGTCACTTTAACGCCAACTGGAGGCATAGCACTTGGCATGTTTCCGGACATATCCAAAAACATCCAGAAATTAAATATTCAGCTTGAAAAAGATGATGTTTTGATTCTTTATTCCGATGGAATTCCGGAATCCTGGAAAGATGAAAAGGAAATGTATGGAATGAGCCGTTTTAAACGCGCAGTCAGCGAACACAGCGCTTTGCCAACGGCAATTGCCATCCGCAACGCCCTAATAGCCGATGTAAAAGCCTTTAGCGGACAATATAAACAGATGGATGATATTACTTTGGTTGTGCTGAAGAGGACCTAAGGCATTTGTTTGCAGAGAACAAAAATTTTTGTTCCTTACAAACAAATGCCAGGTACAGGAAATCTGAGGCTGAACAGTTTGACCTTTTCTTTTATTTGAGCCAGTTTTTCATCATTTTGCCAATTTTGAATGGCTTCATCAAGCCATTCTACAATTGTTTCCATCTCAGCTTCTTTCATGCCGCGGGTTGTGATTGCGGGAGTACCAAGCCGTATTCCGCTTGGATCCATCGGGCTGCGCGTGTCATCCGGAATCATATTTTTATTGAGGGTTATGCCAGCTTTGTCCAAAGCGATTTGGGCCTGTTTGCCGCTTAAACCCTTTGATGTCACGTCAATCAAAAGCAGGTGATTTTCCGTACCGCCAAACATGATTTTATAATTTTTTTTATTAAAACTTTTTTCCATAACCTTTGCATTCTTTTTAATTTGTTTGGCGTATTCTTTGAAGGTGGGTTCCAGCGCCTCTTTAAAAGCGACGGCTTTTCCAGCGATGATGTGTTCATGCGGGCCACCCTGAAAGCCTGGAAATACGGCTTTATCAATGGTTTTGGCGTGACGCATTTTACACATTATCATGCCCCCGCGCGGTCCCCGCAAAGTTTTGTGAGTAGTGGTTGTTACTACGTCAAAAAGCGGCACCGGATTGTTCATTTCACCGGCGCAAATGAGCCCTGCAATATGGGCAATATCCGCCATCGTCAATGCTCCAACTTCATCGGCGATTTTCTTAACATTTTCATAATCAATGTCACGGGAATAGGCGCTGTAGCCTACCAGAAGCATTTTTGGCTTATGTTCATGCGCCATCTTGCGCAGGTTATCCAAATCCAGTTTGCCTTCAGCATCTGTTTTGTACCGGACAAAATTGAACAGTTTGGCCATGAATGTGACAGGGGAGCCGTGGGTAAGGTGTCCTCCATGTGACAAATCCATTCCCAGAATGGTATCGCCAGGCTGCAGAAGCGCAAAATAAACGGCAACATTCGCGGGCGCTCCGGACAAAGGCTGCACATTTACATGTTCCGCTCCAAAAAGCTTTTTTGCCCTTTCAATAGCCAGATTTTCAACTATATCAATGTTTTCGCAACCTCCATAGTAGCGGTTCCCGCTGTAGCCCTCAGAATATTTATTTGTAAGTACAGACCCCATCGCTTCCAACACTGCCGTTGAAACATAATTTTCTGAGGGAATGAGCTCTATGCCTTCGATTTCGCGTTTTTCTTCATTTTTGATGGCCGCATAGATTGCCGGGTCAGCTTTTTGCAGAAATGACATATCCATAATCCTTCAAGTTAAATTTTAATGATTCTTTTATCGGTAATGACAATGTCCATCGACACATCATGCTTCTCGGCCGCCATATTCTCTATGATTTGGAAATCATACGCAATGCCAATTTTGGGACAATGTACTTTTTTTAAGAGACGGTCATAAAAACCCTTGCCGTAGCCAATCCTATGACCATCATGACTAAAGGTGACACCCGGCACTAAAATCATTTCAACATCGGTAATTTTGGCTTTTGGCAGAGATTTTTTTGGTTCAATCAATTTAAATTGTCCTGGAACGGTATCGGTAAGACTTTTTATAAAGTGTAGATCCAGTATTTTTCCTTTTACGCGTGGCAATATAAACTGCTTTTTCGGGAATTTTTCGAATAATGCCGTCAAATCAACTTCTCCATGTATGGGGAGATAAAACATGATTTTTTTTGCTTTCCGAAAAGGTGAAAACTTAACCAGTTTCGCAAAAATTTTCCCGTCTTTCAGGCTTTTTTCTTTTGGATGCTGCTGGAGCCGCTCCAGTAATTTTTGAGCGCGCAATGATTTTTTTATAGTCATGTCGTGTTTTATTTTAAAAAATTCAGAAATAATTTAGAAAGCGTTCATTTCCCGCCTGCGCGGGAATGACAGACGGAATTAATTTATTTATACTTCATATTAGCGCAAGCTGATTGTCACCCCATCCCCGCGAAAGCGTG
>CAZZPB010000094.1:0-2800 GCA_964655905.1 uncultured Candidatus Peribacteria bacterium | reverse complement strand
TATATCTCAACGCGCTGACAGGCAAGGGCGTGCATCTGGTAACGGTGAATGATTATCTGGCGCATCGCGACGCCGAATGGATGGGAGGACTCTACAAAGCCCTGGGTTTGACAGTCGGTGTTATTGAACACGATCAGCCGCGCGAAGAAAAAAAAGCAGCCTATCAGGCGGACATCACGTATGGCACAAACAATGAATACGGGTTTGATTATCTGCGCGACAATATGGCTCAGAATAGGGAAAATATTGTGCAGCGCGAACTGCATTATGCCATCGTGGACGAAGTGGATTCCATTTTGATTGATGAGGCCAGAACGCCGCTTATCATCTCCTCGCCTGGGGAAGAATCAACAAACAGGTACGCCCGATACGCGCAACTGATTCGCCAACTGGAAGAGAAAATTGATTATGTGATTGATGAAAAGCTGAAAACGGCAACTTTAACGGAGGCGGGCATCGCAAAAATGGAAAAACTGCTTGGCATGGAAAACATTTACACTGATGCCGGTTTTCTTGAGGTGCATCACATCGAACAGGCCTTAAAGGCGCATACCGTGTATAAGTCGGACATTGATTATGTGGTACAAAATGGAGAAATTCTTATCGTGGATGAATTTACAGGCCGTCTGATGCCCGGGCGGCGCTATTCCGACGGTCTTCACCAGGCTATTGAGGCGAAAGAAAATGTCGAAATAAAGCAGGAAAGCCGCACGTTCGCGACGATCACGTTCCAAAATTTGTTCCGTCTTTTCAAAAAACTGGCCGGCATGACGGGAACCGCGCTTACAGAAGCCGAAGAGTTTGCACAGATATACAATCTTGAAACTCTTGTGATGCCTACCAATCAGTCTATAAACCGTGCCGACATGCCGGATATGATCTATAAAAACCAGAAAGGGAAATTTCTTGCGGTGGCAAAAAAAGCCAAAGAGCTGAACGCAAAAGGACAACCGGTGCTGATCGGCACTATTTCGATTGAAAAATCTGAAATCATGAGCAGACTGCTGCAGATGGAGGGCATCACCCATACCGTGTTGAATGCAAAATACCATGAGAAAGAAGCTGAAATTATCGCTAACGCTGGGCAAAAAAGCGCGCTTACAATCGCCACCAACATGGCAGGCCGCGGAACAGACATCAAACTGGGGCCCGGCGTAAAGGAACTGGGCGGACTCGTGGTTATTGGAACGGAACGCCACGAATCGCGGCGCATCGACAACCAGTTGCGCGGCCGCACTGGAAGGCAGGGGGACCCTGGCGAAAGCCAATTTTACGTTTCCATGGAAGACGATTTGATGCGTTTGTTTGGCGCGGAACGCATCCAGAAGATGATGGAGACTTTAAAAGTGCCCGACGACATGCCGATCCAAAACAAATGGATCAGCAGCTCGATTGAGAGCGCGCAAAAGAAGGTGGAAGGCCGCAACTTCGACATCCGCAAACATTTGGTGGAGTACGACGACGTGATGAATAAGCACCGCGAAATTATTTATTCCAGGCGGCGCAAGGTTTTGGCAAGCGATAACATTAAAAATGACATTTTGCTGCTGCTGGAAAAAGAGGCCGAAAAGATTGTTTTGACGCATAACCTGGACAATAATGGCCATCACAGGAATCAAAACGATCAGCAGGGTATTGAATATGGTGAAATTCTTGCGGACATCAATGCCCTTTATAAAGATCTCTCGGAACCTTTAGCCCTTTTGGAACTTGAAAAATGCGGGAACATCGAAGACATTATTGAAATTGTGAAACTGTATTGCTTCAAAGAATATGAACACAAAGAGCGGCAATTGAAAGAGCCGATTCTGATGCGGCAAATCGAACGGGGGGTATATTTAAATGTGATTGATACTTTGTGGATGGAACATATTGACAACATGCAGCACCTGCGCGAGGGGGTAGCGCTGCGTGGCTACGGCCAGCGCGATCCGTTGATTGAGTACAAGGAAGAAGCCTTTTTGATGTTTTCCAAACTTTTAAGCGACATTCAAAGCAACACTCTTACCACTCTGTTTCACGTCAATTTTAAACAACAACTGCCGCAGCAATTTTTGTCTCTTGGTGAATCAGTGCCGGCGGAATCTCTTATTACCAATGAAAATCAGATTGAAGAAGTCCTGTCCGGTCAAAATAAAAATGCCGGATTTGCTGAAGAGAATCCCGTGATTATCAAGGCGGATAAGACACAAACCCCTTTGCAAAAAGCACCTGTCGGCCGCAATGATCCATGCCACTGCGGCAGCGGGAAAAAGTACAAGAAGTGCCACGGGTAAGAGTGACTTTCTTATGTTTTGCAAATTGCATCTGTACTTCCTCAATTAGGGCTGACTTTTGAATATGCACTCAATGCTTTTTGCAAAAATATACTTAGAGCTGCAATATCATGTCCTAGTTTAAGTTGAATGCCGTTTTGACCATCTTCCAGTATTACATCTTCGCCGATCTGTATATTTAAACCCGACAACCTTTGATGGCTATCCTGCTCAGTGTCAGCCGTAGTATATCCTGAAGCTGTTTTTACAAAAGCATCATTAAGTTCAGCAACAATAGTGATGATCGGAAGTTGTTCTTTAGGAGGTGTTACAGATATTTGCACAACACAATAAGTAACATCTCCAACAACATACCTTTTTGGCGCGAAGCCGAAGTCCTGAACTGGTGTCATCATCACAAATGTAAATAGAGATGATAATCGCTTAACTGCTGCATAAATTGCATCAACAATTTGCCTTAATCCTTCATCATTTTCATTAGGTGCACCTAGTCCGCGCTCCATAAAATTAATTTTAAAAAATAA
>CAZZPB010000093.1:0-2696 GCA_964655905.1 uncultured Candidatus Peribacteria bacterium | reverse complement strand
TGGGCTTATTGGTGAGGATGTAAACGTAATACGTTTTCATAAGACGCTGCTTAAAATGGTAAACGCATCCCCGCTTGCGCGGGAAAACGCCTTGGTAACACTCAACACGATCCCCGCTTGCGCGGGGATGCGTTTACCATTTTAAGCAGCGTCTTATGAAAACGTATTACGTTTACATCCTCACCAATAAGCCCAATGGCACGCTTTACATTGGCGTCACAAACGACCTTGTCCGAAGGGTCAATGAGCACAGGCAAAGATTAAGTAATAGTTTTACCAAAAGATATAACCTTTTCAGGCTTGTCTATTATGAAAAAAACAACGATATACTAAAGGCTATTAAACGTGAGCAACAGTTAAAGAAATGGAATAGGCAATGGAAAATAGAGCTTATTGAAGCTGTAAATCCGCAGTGGAAGGATTTGTGTTCAGAAAAATAAAATTATTTCTCCATTTTCCACTCTCCAACCTCAATTACCATTTTCCAATTTCCAAACAACCAATTTCCAATAATAATCCCTTGAAATACAAATTATACAATGCCATCATACTGGCGATTTAAACCTCCAAACATGAAACTATACGGCTACAGACCGTCCCACCGTTCCGGGTGCTTTAAAACATGGCTTCCGTGCGCCTACACGCTGTTTATAGGGGCGTTGTTGGCGTTTGCCCTGTATTTTGTTGGGAATTCAGCGACCTCGTTGCGGTTTCCTCCGGATATCAGCCAGGCGGAAAAAACGAACTATTTGAAGCGCCGCGATGAGGCATTACGCATGAAAGAGCCCGGCAAAAATAAGGCAAATATTTATAATGAAATCGGTTCAATACGTAATGCCCTGAAGGATTATGAAGGAGCTGTTGAATCCTTTATGATGGCTCAAAATGCCAATCCGCAGGACCCAAGGTATGCCAGGAATCTTGGAATTGTTTATGGGTACCTTAATAATTATGAGGCCGCCGAACAGGCTTTTATGCGGGCCTACGCGTTGTCTCCCAAAAATCCTGAATACTGGCTTGAGATTGGGGATTTGTATCTATACAACAAGATAAATAATAGAGAAAAAGCGCGCAAATTTTATGAGAATGCTATAAAATCAACCGACAACAATCCGGATGTTCTAAGAATCTACGCCAATTATCTCGAAAATATCGAAAAAAACTATCCGGAAGCCATAAACAACCTGCAAAAATTAATGAAAAAAGATGAAAGAAACACGGTTCCCTATCTAAAAAAAATTGAGGAATTGAAAGACAAAATCAGGAAAAGCGGGTGAAATTTTAAGTAATTTAAGTAATTTTCACTTTACATTTAATTATACTAAATATATACTAGCATTTAGCATTTAGTATAATATTCAGCTTACAGATATGTATCCGCGAAAAATATTTCCTCTTTTGCAAAAACATCTTGATAAAAAGCAAATTACGGTTCTTACCGGTATGCGAAGGACAGGTAAAACCACACTGGTAAAGCAATTGCTTGCAGATGTACCACTGACAAACAAACTTTATTTTGATCTGGAAAGACTTGATAACCGTCAACTTTTTTCTGAAAAAAATTATGACAACATCATAGTTGCCCTTCAAAGCCGCGGTCTGAAGTTTAACCAAAAAACACTTATTGCCATAGACGAAATCCAGCTTGTTCCAAATATCCCCAGCGTTTTAAAGTATCTTTACGATAATTTTAATATTAAATTTATTATTACAGGTTCCAGTTCATATTATCTGAGAAATCTTTTTAGCGAATCTTTATCCGGCAGGAAAAAGATTTTTGAACTTTATCCTCTGGATTTTGGAGAGTTTTTAATTTTTAAGGAAATTAAGCTTGCACAAAAAACACTCAAAAGATCTGTCGCATTTCAAATGGATGAATACGAAAGATTAAAACTTTATTATGAAGAATTTATCAATTATGGCGGTTTTCCAGAGATCGTTTTAGAAAAAGATTTTAATTCCAAAAAAGATCTTCTTTTTGATATCGCCAGTTCCTACATTAACAAGGATATTAAACTGCTGGCCGATTTTCGCGACATCAACGCCATCTATAACTTATTAAAATTATTGGCTTCGCGCACAGGGTCAAGGGTTGATGTCAGTAAACTGGCCAATGTCAGCGGACTTTCAAGAATAACCGTTCAAAATTATCTGGAATTATTTGAAAAAACCTATTTTATTCAGTTGCTTCCAGTTTATGCAAAAAGCGCTGATCGTGAAATCGTTAAAGCAAAAAAACTCTATTTTTCAGATACCGGCATTTTAAATATATTGTCACAAGTTAGCAGTGGCGCACAATTTGAAAATGCTGTTTTTTGCCAGTTACGCCACTGGGGCCAGTTACGTTATTATAGTCTCAAGTCAGGGAAAGAAATTGACTTTATCCTTGATCAAAAAACAGCGCTTGAAATAAAAGAAACTCCAACAGCATCGGATTATAAAAATCTAATTTATTTAGCGAAAAAAATCGGACTTGCTTCTGTAAAATTGATTGGGCGTTATCCGACACCGCGATTCAGTAAATACTTATGGGGCGGTTCCTTGCAGAATGCCCGAGAGCCAACACGGGATGGCGGGCTCATACGCTTTTCTCTTTGAAAAAGTTTATGAAAATTTAATGTGGTACGTTATAGAATGATCAATAACCAATGATCAATTTTCAAACAAATTCAAAATTCGAAGCACAAAATTTAAAA
>CAZZPB010000092.1:0-5141 GCA_964655905.1 uncultured Candidatus Peribacteria bacterium | reverse complement strand
AGATATATTTTATAATTTTGCCATGCTTGTCGCTTTGGACATTGAAACAACCGGCTTTGATACGGTCACGGACCAGCTCATTGAAATAGCAGCCATAAAATTTGAGGGAGCTGACATTGTTGACCAGTTCGCAACGCTGATCAATCCGGGCATCAATATTCCGCCGATGATCCATCATATCACCGGAATTGGCGATCCGGATGTTGCAACCGCGCCGACTACAGATGACATTGCGGGTAAATTCAAAGGTTTCATTGGAGATCTTCCAATTGTGGGACACAACATTGATTTTGATGTCAATTTTTTGAACGCGAAAGGCTTGAATCTAACAAATCCCCTTTATGACACGCTGCAACTTGCGGGAATAGTTCTCCCCGGACTGCCTTCGTACAGCCTTGATACTCTTTCACGGCTTCTAAAAATCAAACATGAACAAAAGCACCGCGCCCTTTCGGATACCATCGCCGCGTGGAAACTTTTTCTTATATTGGAGCGGAAAATTGCTGAAATTGATACCCAAACCCTTCAACACATTCAAAAAATCATAAAAAAAAGCACCTGGAATTTGGGAAAACTTTTTTTTGACCCTTTTTGACATATGAATGCCATAACAGGCGTTGTATTTGACGCCTTTCAAAACAATCAGAAAAAACTTATTGAAGCGGGCGTTGGCTCGGGGAAAACCACAAATTCGCTTGCAGGGGCGGCCAGCTTTAGTATAAGCCAAAATAAACAGATTATTTTTGCCACCGGAACCAACACCATGCGGGATCAAAATTTTAAAAAAGACCTGGCGGAAGTCCAAAGAAATTTCGAAAAACAAAAATTAAAAATAGCTTCAATAAAAGCGGCCGGAAATTACCTCTCCATGAAGCGCCTGGAGATGTTTCAAGAGAAAAAACAGTACTTGGATCACGAAGTAACTTTTCTCATCAAAATAATTATTTGGCTTCAAAAAACAGAGAACGGCGATTTGGACGAGCTCAGCCTGCAGGGAAAAGAGTTTTCCCTTCTGGATGAGGTTTGTTGCAATGAATACGCATGTCCGCATGAAGACAGGGAATTTCAAAATGGATGTTTTTTTCTGAAAGCCAGGGAAAAAGCGGACGCCGCAAACATTATCATTGCCAGCCACACGTTAATGCTCAATGATACGATGGGGCAAAATCCCCTGTTGCCGGATTATTCTTATCTGATTATTGATGAAGCGGACGCACTGGAAAAAGCGGCAAGGGAAAGCCTTACAAGCACTTTTTCGCTGAATGCCCTTCAGAAGCCGTTCGAAAGTCTGAAAAATATTTCCACAAACGGCGATATAAATGAAAATATCATACTTTTTTTGGCAAGGAGTGAAATATTTTTTGGATTTCTTGGAATTTTTTTGGAGAAAGAATCCGCCAAAAACCCCTCAGGCCAGGGCTTTCTTCAATGTAATCTCTTAACCTGTGACACTCAAAGCAAAGAATGGCTGAATGTAAAAAATTACGGTGAAAGCATAATCAATATGGGGCAGGACATTGTGGAGAAGACAAAAAAATACGGCAAAAAATGTCAAATTGAAGCGCAAAAACGACTTACAGAATTAAAAACAATCCTTGCGAATGCGGAACAAAAAAACCTGAATGAAATTATTTTAATTCTTAAAAATCCTGAACAAAATATTTTTATAAAAAGATCGCCCGTTCATATTGATCAAACGCTAAATCAGCTCCTTTTTACAAAAAAAGCAGGCGTCATTCTAATTTCAGATACTCTGCGCACAGACCATTCTTTTCAATATATCCGCAAAGAACTTGGACTGGGGCTGGAATTTGAAGAAATGGCTTTTGCGCCGCATTTTTCAAATCCGGAGCAGATAAAAATTCTGATACCGGAAAATTTACCCGCGCCCATGACGGAAGATTATTTTACAAGCTGCGAAAAGCTTGTTGCCGATATCATCCAAAAAAATGGGGGACGCACTCTGGTTTTGTTTGCATCAAAAAGGGCGCTTTCATCCATGTACCACGGCATCGCGCCGGAATTGAAAACGGCGGGTTTTCACATTCTTGCTCAGGGAATCAGCGGCGGTAAGGGAAAAATCCTTGAACATTTTAAAGATGAACCGGAAATTTGCGCTATTTTTGCAACCAGCAATTTTTTTGAAAACATCACCTTTTCGGCAGAGGCGGATCGGGGTACGCCGATATTAAATTGCGTAATTATTCATAAACTTTTATTTGATTTTCCGGATGATCCCCTGATTTTGGCCCGTTCAAAAGATTATACGGACAGTTTTAATGATTATTATCTTCCGCGAGCCATTTTGCGCTTCAAAAAAACATTCAATCAGTTTATTGCAAGCACGGTCATGCAGGAAAAATCCGGCATAAACGGATCACAAATGGACAGGCCGCGATCTGTCTCCACAATGATAATTCTGGACAGCAGAATTGTCCAAAAAGCCTATGGAAAAGAGTTTCTGGCATCGTTGCCGGAAGAAATTCAAATTATTCATATGAATAATTACCAATAACCAATGATCAAATTCCAATTAATAATGATCAATAACCAAGCACCAAATTCCAAACAACATCAAATGAACATTTCCTAAAATTTTATTCAAAGAAAAAAGTATGTAATCCAACTTATGCACGTGCTGTTGTAAAAAGGGTCTTTCCGCAATACAATAACAGCGTTCACTATTCCTTATTCACCAACATATGAATTCAATCAACTCAACATGGATCATTATCGGCGCGGCTGTACTCATTCTGGTTGTTGTGATCAGCATCTACAACGGCCTTGTAACGCTGAAAAACAAGGTTGAGGAAGCGTGGGCCGATATTGAGACACAGCTCAAGCGCCGCTACGACCTTATTCCAAACATCGTGGAAACGGTAAAAGGCTACGCCAAACATGAAAAAGGCACTTTTGAAGAGGTAACAAAAGCAAGAAACATGGCAATGAAGGCGGGATCGGCCGAAGACAAAGCGGCGGCGGAAAATATCCTTTCAGGAACGCTGAAAACGCTTTTCGCGCTTGCCGAAAATTATCCTGAATTAAAGGCTAATCAAAATTTTATGGAGCTGCAGCAGACATTGAAAGAAGTTGAAGAACATCTGCAATTGTCCAGACGCTACTACAACGCTACCGTGCGGGATTTCAACATAAAAATCGAGGTGTTTCCAAACAACATTTTCGCGGGTATTCTGGGTTTCCAACGCCGCGGATTTTTTGAGGTAGAAAAGGCCGAAGAAAGGGAAAATGTGAAGGTTTCATTTTCAAAATAAGAATCAAGATGATGAAAAACATTATGGGGAGATCAATTTTGTGTCTTGTTCTAGGGATTTTTCCGTACACTGTTTTTGCCTATTCTGATGTCCCTGCCACACAAAGTTGGAATATAAAAAACTTTTCCGCCAACATACAGGTTCACGAAGACAGCAGTGTTGAAATTACGGAAAACATTCAGGCGGACTTCAGCCGCGAACCGCACCATGGGATTATCCGTTCCATACCGTTCAAAAATACGGACACAAGCGGGCGGCGTTCTTACATCCGCCTCAACATTGTCAATATTACCGATGAAAAAGGGATAAAGTGGCCGTATGAAAAACAAATTGACGGAGATAATATTGTGATAAAGATCGGCGACCCTGATATTTATGTGCAAGGTCCCGCGACTTTCAACATAGCTTATACGGTTGGAAACGCAGTGCGAAAGTTTGATGACCATGATGAAGTATATTGGAACGCCACCGGCAACCAGTGGAAAGTCCCCATTAAAAATGCCAGCACCACAGTTATTCTGCCAAAAAACGCCCCTGCGCAAAACCTCCGCGCTATTTGTTTTACGGGGGAATACGGTTCAAAAGAAAAAAATTGCTCTGCAAAAGTGAAAGATGAAAAAACATTTGTTTTTACCGCAGAGAAAAGAGCAGAAGATGCCGCATTGCAGCCGTTTGAAGGTCTTACCATTGTTGCCGGATTTCCAAAAGGTATTGTTGCGCTGCCGACCGTTCAAAAGAAAATTTTCTGGTTTTTACAGGAAAATTGGGGCTATTTTATACCATTATTTGTCTTCTTTTTGCTTTTTTACCAGTGGTACACAAAAGGCCGCGATCCGGTGGCGCAAAGAACAGCCATTATGCCGTCATATGAACCGCCGGACAATCTGACTCCAAGTGAAGTGGGGACAATTATTGATGAACGGGTGAATATACGGGATATCAACGCGGGAATTATTCATCTGGCCGTGCGGGGTTATTTAAAAATCATTGAAGAAGAAAAAGAATCTATTTTTAAAGGTAAAAATTACAAATTCATCCTTCTGAAAAAGGATTTTCAAAATGACACGGCCATCCAAAGTCATGAAAAACTGATACTTAAGGCAATTTTTCACTCCAGCGTCGAGCGCGATTTATCCGATTTAAACAAAAGATTTTATGAAAATATTCCGCGCGTTGAAAAAGACATCTACAGTAAAGTCGTAGAAAAGGGATATTTTTCCGTCAGTCCGGATACCGTGAGGGGGAAATATACCTGTTTGAGTATGGCCATATTCACGCTTGCTTTTTTTTCCATGCTCGGAATTATAATAGTTTTTTCATTTTCTGTTTTTGTTGGAATCATAATTTCGGCCGGACTCATAGGGCTTTCCGGAAGGTATATGCCGGCAAAAACTAAAAAAGGCGTCGAAACTTATATCAAACTTCTTGGACTCAAAGAATACATCAATACGGCCGAAAAAGACCGCCTTAAATTCCAGGAAAAAGAAAATATTTTTGAAAAACTGCTCCCCTACGCCATGGCCCTTGGCATTGCGAACAAATGGGGCAAAACATTTGAAGGCATTTATAAGACGCCGCCTTCCTGGTACCAGAGCAACAATCCAAATTTTTTAAATAATTTTTCCACATTATATTTTTTGGATAGCTTGAACGGCCTATCCTCGAACATGGAGTCAACCTTTACATCTAAACCAGGCTCATCCGGCCTGATAGGTTCCGGAAGCGGTTTTGGCGGCGGCGGCTTCTCAGGCGGCGGTGGAGGGGGTGGCGGCGGCGGCGGGTGGTGATAAAATCGAGTAATTTTAAATAGGATCATACGCAAATGACTTTGAATAAATAATATGTGGCATAAATTTCAAAATCCGAATA
>CAZZPB010000091.1:0-4622 GCA_964655905.1 uncultured Candidatus Peribacteria bacterium | reverse complement strand
CAAATGTCAAGTCAAGATGGGGACTGAAAATTCCTGTTTGATATTAAAAATTAAAACATTTGACCTTTGTTTGAAATTTGATATTCGGATTTTGAAATTTATGCCACATATTATTTATTCAAAGCCATTTGCGTATGATCCCATATTGGCTGTGAGATGAGCTGTTTTTCGTGTTATAATAAACAGATATGGCGCCGTCAGAAAAGCCAAAATTGGATAAATTAAAAAAGAAAGCCGCAAAAGTGGAGAAAGATGTCATGCGCAAAAACATCTATGCGTAGCGCGACTTTTAATAAGCTGGTTGACTTGGAAGAAGCCATTCATGTCATAGCCGAAAAAACGGGCAGGAGTGCAATGAATATTATAGAAGCAGCAGACATTAAAAGTCCTTCCGCACTTCTTGATGAGGCCATGCGGCATTGGGACGCAATGCTAGACTCGTCAAATCTCCCTTCTGAACATGAATTAATCGAACGGCTCCAAAGAGATTTTCAGATCATGGTAGAACACACCAATAAGCCGTTTGTACCTACCGATGAACCTGAAGCGAAACCTGATTCGCAGCCTGGCGAAAAAAAAGAGGCCGGCGAGGATGCAAACCGCGTTAGTCTAGCTTTGGAAACGCTGTTGCGCATGAAAGTCAATGACGAAGCTATTACTTTGGACGATCTGGAAGTTTTTGTAAGCAAAGTGCCCGAGCACACCTGGAGAAAGCGGCCGTACTGGGTTATCGCTCTGAAAGACAACAAAATTGCGGTGTTATTAAATAACCAGCATGGGAACAGGACTTTTGTTTTAAGTTATAAAAACAGGCCGGATTTGGATCGACTGACTGCTTTAACGAAAGAGCAATTGAAAGAAGCTGGCGATAAAGGAGCAATAATTCATCATTTTATTTATGAGGATCCCGGGCAGTTCAAGAGTGATTTGGCTGCGGCTGTATTGAAGGTGGCTCAGCAGATAGAAATGATGAAGCCTTATCCAACATATGCGGAAGCAAAGGCTGCGGTACAGAGGCTTGGCATTAAAAAACAGGATGAATATTGGAGGCGCCGTAAAGAAGATCTCCGACTGCCAAGCAATCCATATCCAAAATATGGTAAGGATTTCATCAGCTGGGGCGATTTTCTCAGAAATGAAGCAAAGAAAGAGCGAGTAGAGCTTTATGCAACATATGCCGAGGCAAAAGCTGCGGTGCAAAGGCTGGGTATTAAAAAAGAGCCTGAATATGATAAACGTTACAAAGAAGATCCGCGATTGCCTAGCGATCCAGATAAAAAATATGGCAGTGATTTTATAAGTTGGGGCGATTTCCTCAGAAATGAAGCAAAAAAAGAGCAAGTAGAGCCTTATGCAACCTACGAGGAAGCAAGAGCTGCGGTACAAAATCTTGGCATTAAATCACGTACTGAATATCGTAATCGTTACAAAGAAGATCCGCGGCTGCCTAGTAATCCTGACGATTTATACGGCAAATATTTTATAAGTTGGCCGAATTTCCTTAGAAACAAGAGCAAGCCTTATGCAACCTACGAGGAAACAAGAGCTGCGGTACAAAATCTTGGCATTAAATCAGGTACTGAATATCGTAAACGTTACAAAGAAGATCCGCGACTGCCTAGCGATCCAGATAGAAAATATGGCAGTGATTTTGTAAATTGGGGCGATTTTTTGGGTAGAACCTATCACATATAATTTTACAAAATTTATTTTATTGTGTACACTTAAAGTATCATAAAAAAATCATTTATGATTACTAAACTTATAGGTCTCAAACAATTCCGTCAAAATCTTGCTTATTACACAAAGGAGGCAAAAACAGGCAATATACGCTTTATCATACTCAAAAAGAATGTTCCTGTTTTGGAAGTAAAAGCGCTTGATGAAAAAAATTTTGCCATTGAAAAATTAGCAGATGAAGTTAATGAGGCGCGTAAACAGGTAAAACGTGGCGAGGTCTACACTCAGCATCAAATCATGAAAGAATTTGGCTTGCTTTAGCCTATATTGTTATGCATGAAATCATTTACACAAAACATGCCAGACAAGATTTAAAAAAACTTGAAAAGACAATAGCGGAGCGCATCATAAAGAAAATTTATTTTTTCAGTCAACAAAAAAACGCCCTGACGTTCGCTAAAAAATTGAAAAATCCAGAAATAGGAGAATATCGGTTCCGCATTGGAGATTATAGAGTTATTTTTGATGTTGACAAAAAAGGGAATATACAAATTTTAATCATCCTGAAAATCAAGCATCGCAAAGACATTTACGGGCTTTAAATTGATGAAAAACGGGAGTTTGAAAAAATACCCCCGGTTTGCTATACTGTAAGAGTGAAAATAAAGCTCCAAAATCAACGGACAAGCATAACAGTCCGTGCGAGCGGGCTCATCAAATAAATAAAAATAAAATGGCAACTGCTTCAAAAATCGCGCTTTTAAAAGAGATGCTGGATGCCGCAGAGGCAAACATTCGTTCCGCAAAACAAATCTTGGGCGAAGTGACGTCCGCTACGGGAAAAAATCAGTTCGCGGCCATAGCTGAAAAAGTCGGCTCGATTTCTATGAACAGGGAACATCATGTAATTGAAGGTGTATTTGATGGCCAAAACATGATCGGACCGGATAAAAAGACATATTCTGTTCCGGCCAATTACGCAAGCAAGTCCAAACTTATTCCGGGAGACATTCTCAAGCTGACGATTATGGAAGACGGGGCGTTTGTGTACAAACAAATCGGCCCTGTGGAACGCAAAAAAATTGTCGGCACGCTCACATACGAGGACGGCCAATACAAGGTCATCGGCAACAGCAAGGCATATAACGTACTTTTGGCCTCTGTAACGTATTTTCGCGCGGAAATTGGCGACCGTGTGACACTCATAATTCCTGAACTTGAAGAAAGCGAATGGGGCGCGATTGAAAATGTTCTTCCAAAACTTGATGGCACAGGAGAAGGAGATTTTGATGATTTGGATATTTGAAAAAATCCGGAATCCGAATGTCAAATGTCAAAATAAAAATGTAAAAAAATAAAAATTAAAAACAAAATATGATTCAAATGGATAAAATTTTCAGGACAGCTGTTCAATACAAAGCCTCCGATATTTACGTTTCTACAGGCTGCAAGCCGATTTTGCGGATCAATGGAGACATTGTTTTTATTGAGGAACATCCGGTTTTGACAAAAAAAATGGCTGAAGATTATCTGCTTGAAATCATGACTGAAGAGCAGAAGAAGACCTTTGCGCAAACACTGGACCTCGATTTTGGTATTGATATTGAGAATATTGCCCGATTTCGCGTCAACCTCTTTGTACATCGCAAGGGTATATCGGGAATTTTTCGCCTTATTCCGGAAACTGTTTTCAGTCTTGATGAACTCGGCCTTCCGGAACAATTGAAAAAAGTCGCGACTTTCCGCAGCGGCATCGTCATTGTTACAGGGCCTACAGGTTCAGGAAAATCTACCACCATGGCCGCCCTTTTGAATGAAATCAATCTCACTTATGCCCAACATATAATCACTATTGAAGACCCGATTGAATTTGTCCATGAGAATAAAAAATCCATTTTTGAACAACGCGAAGTAAAAAGCCACACCAAGAGCTTTTCCAGCGCCCTAAAGGCCATTTTACGCGAAGATCCCGACGTTGTGTACATTGGCGAAATGCGCGACCTTGAAACTATTTCTCTGGCGATAACCGCGGCAGAAACGGGTCAATTGGTATTCGCGACGCTGCATACCAGCGGCGCCGCCAAGTCGATTGATCGTATAATTGATGTATTTCCTTTTGAACAACAAAATCAAATCCGTGCGCAGCTGTCCGAGAGCATGCGGGCAGTCATCTGGCAAAATCTGCTCAAGACAAAAGACTCCAAAGGCCGCATAGCGGCCCTTGAAATCATGTTTAACAACAACGCCATTGCCAACATGATCCGCAAGGCGACAACATACCAAATTAACTCCTCCATCGAAACCGGCTTCAAGGAAGGGATGCAGACGATGAAAAAATCCGTTACTGACCTGCTGGAAGCGGATTTAATCAGCGAAGAGGAAGCTTTGGCCAATATACCGGAAGAGCTGGAGGCGTGAGGTTTCTAAATTGGTGGAGTTGAGGGGGATCGAACCCCTGACCTCTCCCATGCCATGGGAACGCTCTACCAGCTGAGCTACAACCCCAAAGTATCACGGTGGTTATTTTATCATACTTTTTTGAAGCGCCCCGGCTATGGCTCAAAAAGCTAAAAAATGATATAATGATAGGAAAATATTTGAAAGTGTTTATGGTCAATAACAAACAAAAAAAAATACCGGCATTTCTAATATTAACACAGGTTATTCTGGCCAGTTGTTTAGCGTTTGCCAGTATAAATGTTGTCAATGCCGCTGAAGCCGCGCCGGCAGCGCCCACCGCAGCCCCAGCCGCAAACCCGGCAGACAAGAAATTCGATTCAGAAAGTTTTAACGTAAGCAAGTACCTTACGTCGAAAGAAGGCAGTAACAAAGAAGGAAAAGGCCAACAGGACCAGTCTTACCTCAAACGCACCAATCCTGTGGCAAGTTTCATTGTGCAAATGATAAATTTTCTGGTACTTACAATCGGGTCTTTTTCTTTT
>CAZZPB010000090.1:0-4853 GCA_964655905.1 uncultured Candidatus Peribacteria bacterium | reverse complement strand
ATTCAAAGAAAAAAACGTATGATCCCCCAACCATTCCTGTTTTGGACAATCCCTAAAATCCATTTCACTTTTTTAACAAAAGAGTTATGATAAAGGCCGAAATCTAGGGGACCCAGGCATAATATCCAAAATTTTTATCCTCTAAAAAACAATTATGAATAAATTTTTTACTATCGGAGCCGGACTGATGATGGTTTTTTCCATGGCAGGCTGCCAGGACGCCAAAGCGCCGGCGGTTTCGCAAAAATCTGATGTTTCACCTGCCCCGGTTTCTTCTCCCAGTCCCGCGGAGGCTGTTAAAACACAGGAGACAAGCGCTTCCACGGCTCCCTCTTCTGATTCAGAAGTTTCTTCAACAACACAGGAACAGCCCGATAAAGCTCTTACAGTTGAGTTAAAAGCAACGCAGGAAGTTAAAGCCAAGACACCGGTAATCTCTCCCGTTCCGGCTAAAAAAACTGCTCCTCAAAAAGATAAAACAACCGCTCCAGCGGAAGCGCTAAAGGGTATTACCATTAAAGCCGATGGCTTCGCGCCTTCCAATATCACGATCTCGCCTGGCACAAAAGTCATTTTTATCAACATGGATGATGGTTTGCATTGGCCGGCCAGCGGCATTCATCCCACCCATCAAATTTGTCCCGGCTTTGATGCCCTGAAAGGTCTGGCAAAAAATGAGACTTATACTTTTACCTTCACGGAAGCCAAAGTTTGTCCTTTTCATGATCACCTGAATCCAGCATTGCAGGGCAAAATCATTGTGAAGTGAACGATAAGTTATTTTTCTAGCTGAAACTTATTTGTGCGCCTTCTTCAGCTAAATCGCGCAGAAATGCTGTTAATTCTTGATACTGATTGGACTTAAACCATCTACTTGGTGATAATGCTAGTTTTGTGTTGTCAGACGGGTCAGGTTCAACGTTTAAACCGTGCAACCTGAAAAAGTTTGCCACTAAATGGGGGTTGCGTTGTGTTATTCCGGTTATTACACATGTTTGCCAACCTACAGGAATTTCAACCGGACTTTGGATATCTATCATTGCATCATTCATAATGTTGATTTATTTCTTTTCCATTTTTCTTCGGATTTTCCCGCGAGCATGTTTGTATATCTTCCCATCATAAAAAGCAAGTCAGAAAGCCTGTTTAAATAGACAACAACATCGGTATTGATTGGCTCCTTTAATTGCAAAGCCACTATCGCTCTTTCCGCATTATTTGTAGGGGCTTGCGTCGCCCCCTCCAACCGGCTGAGCCGGATTGGAGCCTCCCCCTCTCGCTCGCAAAGCTCGCTATTATTTGTAGGGGCTTGCGTTGACTGTAAAGCCACGATGGCTCTTTCCGCTCTTCTGCAAACGCAGCGGGCCAGATGCAGGTGGGCAGAAAGTATTGTGCCGCCGGGCAAAATAAAATTTTTCAGCGGGTCAACTTTAAGATCGATTTCATCTATCCACTTTTCCAGTCCGGCGACATGTTTGCCGGTAATCCGCTCTATTTTTAGCGATGAATTGGATGTGTCATGGGGTGTTGCCAGGTCCGCGCCAACAATAAAAAGTTCCTCCTGAAGCTGATGCAAAATTTCCTCTAAAAAATCATTTTTATTTTCCTGATTCAATGATCTGCACACGCCTAAAAGCGAATTCAGCTCATCTACATGCCCATAACTTGTGATACGCAAGGACGATTTACTAACTCTTTGGCCACCAAAAAGCCCTGTTTGGCCCTTATCGCCTGTTTTAGTGTAAATTTTCATATGTTTAGAAAATGACCAGGCGCCAATATGTATAATGACCAATGATCGTAGGGGCAGGTCAAGACCCGCCCTCATACCAAATTCCAAACAATGTTAAATGATCGAAATTCAAAATGTTTCGTATTTTTTAATTTTGAATTTGTTTGGAATTTGATTATTGGTTATTGATCATTCGTTCACTTCTAGTTTAATATGGAAAGAACGATCCTGTTAGCCATTCCGCCGTCGGCCCGGCCTTTAATTTTTGGCATCAAAGCGCCCATAACTTTGCCGGTTTCTGCTTTTGAATGCGCTCCGACTGCCGCGATTGTCTCCGTGATGAGCTTTTTTAATTCTTCTTCGCTCATTTGAGCCGGAAGATACGCCTGCAAAACCTCCAGTTCTTTTTGTTCTTTTTCAGCAAGGTCAGGCCGATTGCCCTTTTTAAACTCCTCAATGGAATCCCTACGCTGTTTTACTTCTTTTCCTACGATGGTGAGAATATCCCCATCCGTAGCCTCTTTTCGTTCGCCGGTCGTTTCGAACTTCAAAACGGCGGCTTTTAGCATGCGTAAAGCGGAGACCTTGATGTCTTCGTGTGCTTTCATTGCCGCGATCATGTCATCCTGAAGCTGTTTTTTAAGCGCCATAGTAAAAACAAACGGTGCCAAGACTTTAACAGTATTGAGGCCTAAAAGCAAAAATTAAGCGGCCACGGATTCAGCCGTTTTTGCAGGCTTCTTTCCGAATCCAAAAAAGCTTTTAATCCCGTTTGCAACCCTGGCCAAAATTCCTGGTTTTTCTGCTGATTGTACAGCGGATGCTGTTGCGATCGCAGCAGGTTTTGCTGCAAACGGATCGGCAACTACTTCTGGTTGAGGTTGTTGTTTTGGAGCAAACATGCTTTTTGCTGCTTCTTTTAAGCTTTTATCCAATGCATGTTTTTGTCGTAGCGCTGCTGCCTTGATTGAACGTTCATCAGCCTGGTTTGCCGCATCAGCTCCTTGAGATATTTTAGTATAACGATCCAAAGCTGCAAAATTATCATCCAAATTATTAGAAGCCAAACGTGCATCAGTTTTTAATAATTCACTGTCAAGGCGTCTTACTATGCCCTCATGTCCGGTCGAATTTTCCCGAACTTTGATATAAGTTGCCGCTGCTTTTGCCGCATCACCAACATTTTTGGAAATTAATGCGGGAGTTTGTGGTGCGGACGCCGCAGTATTATTGGCAATTTTTGCCAACTCGGCAGCTCTAAGCGCTGTCGCATAATCAGTTGTTGGGCCATCCAAACGTGATCCGGCATCAGGAGTGCCTTTAGGTTTTGTAAAAGGTAAAGGCCATTCCGACTCTTCTGCCTCCGGCGCTTTTTTATGATGTTCTGGTGGATTATGGGGTACGACTGGCGCAGCTGGATTTGGTCCAAGTATGATACCGGTTTTTGTCGTAGTGGGATGAAAATTGTACCCTTCGGAGCCTAAATCTGAATGGTCGGGTGTCTCAACCGTGTCAGGAGGGGTATGCGTTCTTACATACTCTTTAAAATCTACACGAATTGGATTATCTTCTGCGAGCCCTTCAAGTTTTCCATCAAAAACCAGCGATGCCAACTTGACAAATAAAGAATTGTTTAGGCCGGTTATCTTCTGTCCCGGCATTACGACATTTCCAAAATTACTATTCGTTTCCGTTTGTAATTTTCTATAAAATTCAAGCGCTGCCGCATAAACAACGGCATACGGCTTGCCATTGACCATAGCGCCAGGATTTTTTGCAGCATATTCACCAATGAACCATTGCGCCTGCGCAAAATCAAGAAAAGCTCTTTGTTTGGCTGTAGGTGAGGCGGCATAGAGTACAGTGAACATTTGTCCAATGACGCTATTGCCTGGTTCAATAACAAGAGTTCCTTCGTTGATTAATTGAGCAGCTTTTTCACTACTGCCGCTATAAGTTAGAGCTTCAAGCGAATTTATTGAATCAACAAGCGTTTTTGGAGGTTCATGAGCATTTTCTGCTGCAGTATTTTGAGGTGCAGCGGGTTTCGCAGGTGTAACCGCATCTGAAGCGGCTTTGGCAATATCTGTATCTAAACTTGATACAGTAGATGCAGATGAAGAAGCTGAACTTTGTGGTGGAACAACCATCGCAGCAGGTCCTTGAGGCGACTGCGCGGAATCGCATGACTTGTTGATTATTATATATCCTCCGCCTACTGCTAACGTAAGCGCTGTTCCGGCAGCAACCCATACGCTACCTCTGGGTTTACCAACACGCCGCAGACCAGGTAGTGTAGGATCATTGGGACCTGTAGGTTGGACAAATTTAGGCATTTCTTCCGTTGGAGCATAAGGATTAACAGGTTTCTGTGCAGCTCGCACTTGTACAGTCGGTTTGCGTGTGCTATGCAATTCTATTCCTCTTCCAACCCAGAAACCCTGTGTAGCGGCAAAAGGATTGACCTCTTGTTTAGGCTCTCCAGGTTGAGCTCTACGTGTTACAAGCGGTATTGGCGCTGGAGGTTCAGAAGGTACTATTGGCGGTGGCGCTTCGCTAATTGCTTTAACCGCTGCTGCATAATCAACTAGTTTTGGACCTTGAGCTGCTGCGACTGAACGTGCCGCCTCTATGTGTGCTATTTCTTGGCGCGCAGCTTCCATTTCTTGCGCTGCGACTTCAAGCGCTGCTGCTACGCGTTCTAAGTGTGCACGTCCTTCAGTCTCAGCATTTTCTGCAATTTTCTTTGCTTGATCTTGACGCTTTGCTAATTCAGCTAATTCAGTTGCTTTAGCCTCTGCTTTTTCTTTAGCCATACGTGCCTCCGCTGCTGCCCATGCTTGACGTCCGATTTCCGCATGTATTAGACGCGTTTCTTCTGCTTTACCATTTTCTATTGCACGCTCCACCGCATCACGTACTGTCGGTGTTAAGGTACTTTTATTAGATACTAACTTTACTCCTAAAGCTCCGACCTGAGATGGCGGCCTAGAGCTAACTCCACTCTTGTATGCCGCAATCTCTTCAACAGTTGCAACATCAGCCGTATCAGCTCCAATCTCTTCAATCTCATCTCCATCTTCGTATTCTCGGTCAATGATACGCCTGACACCGCTGCCAC